>JAVEEE010000152.1 GCA_030840615.1 Frankiaceae bacterium
GGCCGAAGTCGCGCTGGCGGCCGACGACCTGCCGGCCGCCCGAGCCGCCGCCGACGAGCTCGCCGCCATCGCGCGGGAGGTGACCGCACCGCTGCTGGCCGCGCACGCCCAGCACAGCGAGGGCGCGGTCACGCTCGCCGAAGGCGACGCCCGTCGCGCCCTCGGCGTACTCCGCGCCGCGTGGACCGCGTGGCAGGAGCTCGAGGCGCCCTACGACGCGGCAAAGGTGCGGGTACTCATCGGGTCGGCATGCCGTGCCCTCGGCGACGAGGAGACCGCCGAGATGGAGTTCGACGCCGCCGGCTGGGTCTTCCGCGAGCTCGGCGCCGCGCCGGACGTCAGCCGGGTGCAGAAGCTGTCGCGGCGCCCGCCGCGGGACGCGCCGGGCGGGCTGTCGCTGCGCGAGGTGCAGGTGCTGCGGCTGGTCGCCGCCGGCAAGCCCAACCGCGCGATCGCCGAGGAGCTGTTCCTGTCCGAGAAGACCGTGCACCGGCACCTGAGCAACATCTTCGCCAAGCTCGACGTGGGTTCGCGGGCGGCCGCGACGGCGTACGCGTTCACCCACCACCTCGCCTAGCTCGCCACTCCTAGCCCACCACGGGCCGGAAATGGGTATTTCTTCCGATGGCGGGGCTTCGCTGTCCTCCTAACGTCGCCAGCACCGAACTTGCGACATGGGAGGGATCGAGATGAACAGCAGCGATTACGTCGAGACCGTGGTCATCGGGGGCGGGCAGGCCGGGCTCGTGGCGGGTTACGAGCTGCAGCGCCGCGGCCGCGACTTCGTCATCCTCGACGCGCACAGCCGCACCGGCGATGCCTGGCGCACCCGGTGGGACTCGCTGCGGCTGTTCACCCCACGCCGCGACTGCGAGCTGCCCGGGCTGCGGATCACCGGGCAGCGAAGCATCGCGCCGACCAAGGACGAGATGGCCGACTACCTCGAGCGCTACGCCACTCACCACGCCCTGCCGGTCCGGCACGGCGTACGCGTGACCCGGCTGAGCAAGGACGGCGAGCGGTTCCGGATCGAGACCGACGCCGGTGACATCACCGCGAGCAACGTCGTCGTCGCCACCGGTTCGTACGCCGCAGCGAAGACGCCGGCCTTCGCCGCCGAGCTCGACCCGCACATCGTGCAGCTGCACTCCTCCTCCTACCTCAACCCGCAGCAGCTCCAGCCCGGCGGCGTCTTGCTCGTCGGTGCCGGCAACTCGGGCGCCGACATCAGTCTCGAGGTCGTGCGCGACCACCAGACCTGGCTCGCCGGCCCGACGCTGTCGCACGTCCCGGTCGACATCGACAAGCTCATCCCCCGGCACATCGTCATCCGCGTCGTGCGGTTCGTGCAGCGCAACGTGCTCTGCCTGCGCACGCCGATCGGCCGCAAGGCGGCGCCGAAGCTGCGCGGCAAGGGCACGCCGCTCATCCGGCAGAAGCCGAAGTGGCTGGAGAAGGCGGGCGTGCAGCGGGTCGGGCGCGTCGTCGGTGTGCACGACGGCCTGCCTCAGCTCGACGATGGCCAGGTCATCGACGTCACCAACGTCATCTGGTGCAGCGGCTTCCGCCACGACTTCCCGTGGATCGACTTGCCTGGCTTCGACGAGCAGGGCTCACCCGTGCACCGACGCGGCGTGGCCACCGAGATGCCCGGGCTCTACTTCCTCGGCCTGGAGTTCCAGTTCGCGCTCGCGTCGGCGTCACTGTGGGGCGTCGCGCGCGATGCGACGTACATCATCAAGCACCTCGACAAGCACGCGCCGGCACTCAGAACCGGAATCGGGTCAGCCCACCCGGCTCGACCGACGACGTCACGACCGCCGAGCCCGGCTCGATCCGATACACGTTCCACGGCGGTGGGCCCTGTGCAGGCGCGTTGAACGGCGCGGTGATGCCGGCGCCGCTCCCGTCCGGTTCCGCCGGCCAACCCTGGTCCGCCCACGCCTTCGCGAGACGCGCCAACGCATCCGGCGCGGTCACTCGTTCAGCGTTGCCCTCGACAACGACGTCGGCTCCGTCGATCGACAGCGCCATCGAGCACCTCTTATCCCGCCCGACGTTGCGCGCCTTCCGCGTTCCCGGCCCGGTCTGGAACCAGAACGCGTCGTCCACCCAGAGCGCGCCGACCGGAGTCAGGTGCGGGCTGCCGTCCTCGTTCACCGTGCACAGCCACGTCGAGCGCGCGTTCACCGCATCCGGAGCCGGCGCCGCACTCGACTCGAGCTTCTCGACGATCGTGGCCCAGTCGACCGGCGGCAGTCCGTCGACCTCACCGAGGTTGATGCTCTGCATGACGGTTCCTCACTGCCCGCGGCCGCTCATGCGGCCTTCTCCAGATCAGACGTGCAGTGACAGCAGAACTCATCGCTCGAGTAGTGCCTACCCGCGCGACAACAGTTCGTCGAGGATCTCTGCCTCACGGTGGTAGTGGGCGAAGTGACCCTCGTCGTCCCCGAAGCGCACGAACCGCGCGTTCGGCAGCTGCGCCACCAGCCGTTCGGCGGCCGTGATCGACGCGTTCGCGTCACCCGCGGCGTGCCACCACGTCACCGAGGTCTGGACCTTCGCCGGCTCGACGTCGCCCCACGACCGCTCGATCGCGATGCCCTCGTCGTACCAACCGTCGACGCCCTGATCGACTGCTTCGCGCGCGGAGACGACGAAGGCAGCTTGCCAGTCGGGGTCCGTCATCACCGCGCGGTCGGCGTCCGGCGCCTTGTCCATGATCTGGTGAAACGCGGCGAGCGGATCCGCGAGGATCGACACACGGAGACCCTCGAGAAGTCGGCGGAACCCGGCCAGGTCATCCGTGGCGATCAGCCGGTGCGCCTCGGCGTTGACGCCGACCAACGCGGCGTACTCCTCCTCGGTCACCGGGGCCGCGCCGACGAGGATCGTCATGGCGCGGACCCGGTCCGGGTGACGCGCCGCGAACGCAAGTTGGTGCGGGGCCGAGCCGCTGCCGCCGATGCAGTGAGCCCGATCCACTCCCACCTCGTCGAGGACGGCAGCGAGGTCGTCGGCTGGTTCGGCGAACCCGCGTCCCGCGAGCCGCGACGACGCACCGAATCCGGGCCGCTCCGTGGTGATCGCCCACAGGTTGCGGGCGGCCCAGGTGGCACGGTCGGCGCGCAGGTTGAACCGGGAACCGGGTGTCCCGGGAACGCGAAGCAGCGGCGTCCCGCTGGGATCGCCCCATTCGGTGAACGCGACCGTCCGGCCATCCGGCCGCTCGAGTCGGCGTTCGCGGACGCCATCCAGTACGTCGACACTCGTCACGCGCCGCATCCTGGCACGACCCTGCCGGCGCCGTCCCACAACCGCCGATCCGACTGGGTACCGCCGGTGTCATCGGCGGTGGAACCGTGCGCCGAGCATGCCGAGGTCGACGCGCTCGGCTCGTCCGTCAGGTCCCGGCAAGAACACGGCGTCGAGCGGCACCCGGTCGTAGGGCGCGCCCCGCAGCTGCAGACGGAAGTGCATGTCATCCGAGCCCGCGACGGAAACGAGCTCCCGAGGAGCTCGCAGCGCACCGAACCTGCTCTTGATCACGAGTCCGCCGTCGCGTGCCGCCACCGTGAGCCGGCCTCCCGTCATCGCGGCGACCCTCAGGTTCTGCCGCCACCCCGGCTCGGCGGCGTAGTCACCGACGACCCGGTCGACCACACCCGCGGGAAGCCAGTCCGCAGCCCGCCCCTCGATGCCGCGGTCGGTGTCGATGTCGGTGTCGACGCCGAGGGCACGGGTGACGAGCTGCCGAGCAAGCCGTAGTGCCGCCCCGCGCGCCGTGCTGTTGCACAGGACGACCGCACCCACACCGTCGTCAGGTGCGACGAAGAGCGCGGCCTCGTAGCCCGGGAAGTCGCCGGGGTGGTAGACGATCCGATGACCGTCGATCCTGTCGAGGAAAACGCCGAGTCCGGTGTAGGGGACGCGATCCGCGAGCAGCACGTGCGGTCGATACATCTCCTCGAGCGTCGCGGCCGTCACCAGCTCGCCCCCCGACGGTTCGGCAAGAGCTGCCGCATAGCGCAGCATGTCCGCGAGCGAGGAGTAGGCGCCGCCGGCGGCGGTCTTGACGACGATGCGCTGCGGCACCGGACGGAGCTGACCGCGCCGGAGTCGATGCCCCGGTGCGACGGACGCGTTCTGGTCGGGCGCAAACGTGCTGTCCGACATCCCGAGCGCTCGCCAGATCTCGTCTGCGACGTACCCCGGGTAGGGCGTGCCCGTCACGTCCTCGACGAGCTGTCCCAGGATCGCGTAGCCGTCGTTGGAGTAGCTCCATGCCGTGCCCGGGGTGACGCGCGCCGTGATTCCGGTCCGGTAGAGATCCGCCAGCCGTGGCACGCGCTGCCCTACTCGCGGTCCGATGAAGCGAGACGGACGCAACAGGTCGCTCCACCGCAACGGCTCGCGCAGCCCTGCTTGATGGGTGAGCAGGTGCCGGACGGTCACCGCCGGGGCGGCCTTCGGTGGCTGCACCCGCAGCGCGCGGAGACGGCTGTTGACGGGATCGTCGAGACCGATGCGCCGCTGCTCCACGAGCTGCATGACCGCGAGTGCGGTGAACGTCTTGGTGACCGACGCGACCCGGAACAGCGTCGCCTCGTCGACCGCGTGCGTCGCCTGGAACACGGCGTGCGCCGCCTGGAACACGGTGGCGCCGCGGACCGTGACCCCGGCCGCGAGCGCGGCGACCCGCGGGCCTCCCGCCTCCTCGTCGAACGCTGCCTGAAGGGTGGACAAGGTCACAGGCCGAACGACCCGCTGACGTAGTGGAACCCGTGCGCGGAGTCGTAGGCGAAGATCCGCCCGACCGATGGCGTCGGGCGGCCGTTGCGGACTCCGACATGCCCGTCGATCGTCGCCGCGGCGACGTAGGACCGCATTACTGCCGGCACCGCACCGAGCACCGCCGCCGGGTCGGCGTTGCCCGCGGTCGCGCGCAGCAGCCGGTCGTAGAGCGCGAACACCTCGCACCCCGAGTACGCCGTCCAACGGTCGGTCTGCGTCTGCGCGTCGACCCCTTGGTCGCGGAGCCGCTTGAGGCACGCGTTGCCTGTCGGGGTCGCCGGGGACTGGGACCGCACCGTGGTGTCCAGCACCGGCAGCCAGCCGACGCCGCGCATGTTCTGCATCTGCGCCGGCGCCACGTTCAGCTGGAGCGCAACCGGGATCGCCACACTCGACAACCCGTAGCCCGGCCGATACCGCTGGTTCTCCGCCACCTCGGAGAACGCGAACACGATGTTGGCCTCCGCCCCCGCAGAGACCACCATGACGCGGTCGACCCGGTCCTGGCGGAACTGCAGGACGGCGCCCGACATCTGCGAGGTCTGCGCGCCGAAGTCCTGCACCGACTGGAAGCACTGCGTACGGAACGTGGAACCGAGCGGCACGTGCGCCTGCCGCAACGCAGGCACGAGCCCGTTGCTGTAGATCCGGTTGTCGACTCCGCAGTCCTCGACAATGACGCCGACGCGGTTGCGTGCCGACAGGAACCTGTCGTCGACCAGGTGTCGCACCACCGCGGACTCGCGGTCCTCCCCCACTTGCGACAGCGGCGTGACGAACAGCGGAAACCGGCGCGCGTCCTGTCGATCCGGCGCGGTGAAGTCGCCGCTGATCAGGGGCACGTTGGCCTGCCGGAGACAGCCGAGCAGCTGCTCGCTGTAGTACTGCAGCTGCATCAGCACCGCGGCGACATGGTGGTCCTCGGTGAATGCGGAGCACGCGGCGGCGATCTGGCCTTCGTAGTTGTTGTTGTAGGAGTGCACGCCGAAATAGACCGGGTCGATCCGTCGACCGCCGATGCCGCCGCTGTGGTTCCAGCTGTCGACGTAGGCGTGCATCACCCGGCTGGCCGTGATCGTGTTGCCGTTGTCGATGCCGGCCGGCGCGGCGGCGTCATTGACCAGATAGAGCACCCCGAGCGAGATCGGGCCTGTCACGCGGCTGCTGCCCAGCGCGCCGGGTGAGACGGGGCCGGTCGTGGGCCCGACCGTCGACGTGGCGCCTGGGCCGGTGACGATCCCGCCGGGTCCGGTGACGACGCCGGTCGACCCGGTCCCGGCCGTTGCACCCGGCGCCGGCGCCGCGGTCGGCGGCCCGGCCAGCTCGCCGCTCGGCCGCACCGACGCGGGCGCGCCCAGCTGCGCCGGCGGGACCGTGCTGCCGCACGCAGCGACCAGCGCGACAACCGTCGCCGCCGTCACCACCCGCAGCGTCCTCATCACGCCACTTCGGTGGTCAGTGAGCGGCATTGGCGTGGTCCTCATTGACATGGTTGCCGTCGTTCGCGATCGCCGCCGCGCCGGTCAGCAGCGCCGTGACACCGTGGGAGATGTCGGTGGCGAGGTCGACGTCGTCGCTGAACAGGGCGCGTACGGCGAACCCACCCATCAAGGCGTTGACCGCGCGGCTCAGTGCCGGCAGGTCCGCCGGCGGCGGCAAGCCGAGGGCGCGGTTGACCGCGAGCAGCGCCTCGCCGAGTGTCTCGTCGACCCGTCGTTGCGCTGCGTCGATGCGGTGCTGCAGATCGGGCTGGTTGCGGGACGCGGCGACGAACTCGAACGTCGCCGCGACCCGGGCGCGCCAGTGCCCCTGGTCGGTGGCGATCGACGAGGTCAGCGCTGCGAGGACCTGCTCGTCGGACGCGGCGCTGTCGAGGGCATCGCGCATCGCCGCCAGCTCCCGCTCGGCGACCCCCTCGAGGACGGCGATGAACAGGTCGGCCTTGCCGCCGAAGTTCGAATAGATGGCGCCCGTCGTAAAGCC
This sequence comes from Frankiaceae bacterium, assembly GCA_030840615.1. Lineage (GTDB taxonomy): Bacteria > Actinomycetota > Actinomycetes > JAFAQI01 > JAFAQI01 > JAFAQI01. Next base: position 6,781 of record JAVEEE010000152.1, read on the forward strand.
GGCGGCGGCGGCGACCGCGTCGACCGAGGTCGCGCCGTAGCCGTTGGCGAAGAAGACGTCCGCTGCCGTCGCGAGCAACCGCTCGCGGGTGACCTCGCGGACTCGTAGCCCCTGCGCGCGCCCCGGTCGCCGGTCCGGCATCGGCTGCTCCTACTTTGATAGCGCCGTTATCGAGTAGGAGTGTTACCAAGAGCAGGGGCCGCGTCAACCATCGTTCGCGCATCACCGTGATCGCACAGCGAGCAGCTGGTCGACGAGGGTGGAGCTCAGCCACTCGGCGTAGCGCTCGGGTGTCCAGCCGCGGTCTACGACGAGCAGCCGGTAGATCTCGGGTGACATCAGCGCGTGGATGAGGTCCTCGGCGTCCCGCTGTCGCAGCGGCGGCCGAAGCGCACCGCGCCGGGCGAGAGATCGGGCGATCCGCCGCTGGCCGTCGTGTCTTTGCCGGGTGAGCTCGGCGAGCAACGACGCCGCGTCGGCATCAGCGGCGGCCGCGCTGACGAGGATCTGGTAGACGGGGGCCGCCCTCGAGTTGATGTCACGGGTGACGCCGACGAAACCGGCCACCTGCTCGCGTGGATCGGAGGTCGCGAACAACGACTGGACCTGGGGGCGCTCCGGCACCGGAACCGCGTCGTCGTCCCCTGCGATCGAGACGTCGAGCACCGCCTTGAGGATCCCCAGCTTGGACGAGAACAGCCGGTAGACCGTGGCGGGCGGGACGTCGGAGCGGTCGCTGATGGCCTCGACGGTCGTGCCGGCGTACCCACGTTCGAGGAAGAGCTCTCGCGCGGCGCGCACGACCGCGGCCCGGGCCAGCCGGGTCCGGGCCTGACCACGTCCGCCGGCCGGCGATCGACTCTTGACCGCCCGTCCCACAATGTATGAGACTACCACTCTCGAATTGGGAGCAGTACTATCAGTACAGGGTTGGGCCGGCAGCGTCAGGAACCGACGAGAGGTATTGGCAATGGCTGAGAAGAAGACCGCGAAGAAGGCCACCCGGCCGGCCGCGAAGCGAACCAGCGACCGGTCCGGAGGGTTCACGGCCGACGAACGGGCCGCGATGAAGGAACGTGCGCAAGAGCTGAAGGCTGCCTCGCGCCGCAGTGGAAAGGCGAGCAAGGAAGATGGCGAGCGCGACGTGCTCGAGAAGATCGCCACGATGCCGGAGCCGGACCGCGGCATGGCCGGGCGGCTCCACGCGATCGTCACATCCACCGCACCGGATCTCGTGCCGCGGACGTGGTACGGCATGCCGGCCTACTCCAAGGACGGCGACGTCCTCTGCTTCTTCCAAGCCGCATCCAAGTTCAAGTCGCGCTACGCGATGTTCGGCTTCAGCGACAAGGCCAACCTCGACGACGGCTCCGTGTGGCCGACCTACTACGCGCTGAAGAAGCTCACCGCCACCGAAGAGAAGAAGCTCGCCGCGCTCGTGAAGAAGGCGATCAGTTAGCTGCTGCGCAGTCATCGTCACTGAGGCAGTTCGGGTGCTTGACAAGTGTGGGTCGCGACCCTTACCTTCGAACATACGTTCGACATCGTGCCGTTAGCTTCTGCTTCGCCTTTCGGATCCG
>JAVEEE010000158.1 GCA_030840615.1 Frankiaceae bacterium
GTTCACCGACGACCTGCCCCAGCTGCCCGACGACATGGGCTACCGCGGGCCGACGGCGTGCTCGGCGGCCGGCATCACCTACCGCCAGCTCGACTACTGGGCCCGCACCGGCCTGGTCGAGCCCACCGTGCGCGGCGCGAGCGGGTCCGGCTCCCAGCGGCTCTACTCCTTCCGCGACATCCTGATGCTCAAGGTGGTCAAGCGGCTGCTCGACACCGGCGTCTCGCTGCAGAACATCCGCGCGGCCGTCGCGCATCTGCGCGAGCGGGGCATCGCCGACCTCACCGAGATCACACTGATGAGCGACGGGACCACGGTCTACGCGTGCACCTCGCCGGACGAGGTGGTCGACCTCGTCCAGGGCGGTCAGGGTGTGTTCGGCATCGCGGTGGGCCGGGTCGTGCGCGAGGTCGAGGGTTCGCTGGCGGAGCTCCCGTCCGAGCGGGCCGAGCCGGGCAAGGCCGGGACCCCCTCCAGCGACGAGCTGGCGGCGCGCCGTTCCCGGCGTACCACTGCCTGACGCTGGTAGCGTCGACCCTGCCTGACCACCCCGCGCGGGAGAGCTCTCGAACAGCCAGTTCGGGGCGCCGAAGGAGCAACCTCCCCGGAACCTCTCAGGCCAACGGACCGCGCGGGCAGGGCACTCTGGAAAGCAGGCGTCGGCGCGAGCCGGGCGCCTCACCGACGGGGCAAGTCCGAACAGCGGACGAAGCTCTCAGGTCCCAATGACAGAGGGGGAGCCGATTCGGCGACACCCGGTCGCCGATATCCGATCGGAGGCTCCCGTGTCAGGACCAGCCGTCGAAGCCGGCAGCGCACCGTTCCGCGACCGGCACATCGGGCCGTCCGCGGACGAACAGGCCAAGATGCTCGCCGTCGTCGGCTTTGGCGGCCGGCGCGACCTCGTCGATGCCGCCGTGCCGGCCGGAATCCGGTCGGATCACGTGCTCGCCCTTCCGGCCGCCGTGAGCGAGGAAGCCGTCCTGGCGGAGCTCCGCGCGATCGCCGGCGCCAACCGGATCGTGACCTCAATGATCGGTCTGGGCTACCACGACACCGTGACACCACCGGTCATCCGCCGCGGCGTGCTCGAGGATCCGGGCTGGTACACCGCCTACACGCCGTACCAGCCGGAGATCTCCCAGGGCCGGCTCGAGGCGCTGCTCAACTTCCAGACCGCGGTGGCGGACCTGACCGGCCTGCCGGTCAGCAACGCGTCGCTGTTGGACGAGCCGACGGCCGCGGCCGAGGCCATGTCGCTGTGTCGGCGTGTCTCCAAGTCGACATCAGCACGTTTCATCGTCGACGCCGACTGCCACCCGCACCTGATCAGCGTGCTCGCCACCCGGGCTGAACCCGTCGGCATCCAGATCGAGGTCGCCGATCTGGGGGAGGGGTTGCCCGCCGGCGAATTGTTCGGGGTGCTCGTCGCCTTTCCCGGTTCCTCCGGTGCCGTCCGCGACCACGAGGCGCTGGCCGAAGCTGCCCACGCCCGAGGCGCGCTGGTCGCCGCGACGACCGACCTGCTGGCACTCACCCTGCTCCGCCCACCGGGGGAGTGGGGCGCGGACGTGGCCGTGGGTTCGGCGCAGCGGTTCGGGGTGCCGATGGGGTTCGGTGGTCCGCACGCCGGGTTCATGGCGGTCCGGCAGGGATTCGAGCGGTCGCTGCCGGGCCGGCTGGTCGGGGTGAGCGTCGACGCCGACGGCGCGCCCGCCTTCCGGCTGGCACTGCAGACGCGCGAACAGCACATCCGGCGCGAGAAGGCGACCAGCAACATCTGCACCGCGCAGGTGCTGTTGGCCGTGGTGGCCGGGATGTACGCCGTGTGGCACGGGCCGGAGGGGCTCACGGCGATCGCCCGCCGGGCGCACCGGCTCGCGGCCCGGCTGGCCGACGCGCTGCAAGCCGCAGGGATCGAGCTGGCGAGCCCCGTGTTCTTCGACACGGTCACGGCTCGGGTGCCCGGCCGCGCTCAGGCCGTGGTGGCCGCCGCGCTCGAGCGCGGCGTCAACCTGCGGCTGGTCGACGCCGACACCGTTGGGGTCTCCGCCGATGAGTGCACCACGCCGGAGCATGTCGACGCGGTCTGCGCGGCGTTCGGGATCGAACCCGGCCCGGGGCCGGTCGATGACGCGCTGCCGGCCGCTCTCACCCGTCGTACGCCGTTCCTCACGCACCCGGTGTTCGCGTCGCACCGGTCCGAGACCGCCCTGATGCGCTACCTGCGGCGGCTGTCCGACCGCGATCTGGCCTTGGACCGGACCATGATCCCGCTCGGCTCATGCACGATGAAGCTCAACGCCGCCGCGGAGATGGAGCCGATCACGTGGCCGGAGATCGCCGGCATCCACCCGTTCGCTCCGCTCGACCAGGCCGCCGGTCACCTGCGCGTCATCCATGACCTCGAGAACTGGCTCGCGGAGCTCACCGGCTACGACGCGGTGTCGTTGCAGCCGAACGCGGGCTCGCAGGGCGAGTTCGCCGGGCTCCTCGCCATCCGGGCCTACCTGAAGGACGCAGGTCAGGGACATCGGGACCTCTGCCTGATCCCCTCGTCGGCACATGGCACGAACGCGGCGAGCGCCGCCATGGCCGGAATGCGGGTCGCGGTCGTCGCCTGCGACGAAGCCGGCAATGTGTCGCTCGACGACTTGCGTGCGAAGCTGGCGGACCGTGCCGACGAGGTCGCGGCGCTGATGGTGACATTCCCGTCAACCCATGGCGTCTTCGAGGGCGACATCGCCGAGATCTGTGCAGCCGTCCACGACGCGGGCGGGCAGGTCTACGTCGACGGCGCCAACCTCAACGCCCTGCTCGGCCTCGCCCGGCCGGGCCGGTTCGGCGCCGACGTCTCGCACCTCAACCTGCACAAGACTTTCTGCATCCCGCACGGCGGTGGTGGTCCGGGTGTCGGCCCGGTCGCGGTCCGCGCCCACCTGGCGCCGTACCTGCCGAATCACCCGCTGGTCCCGGAAGCGGGACCGACCACGGGAGTCGGTCCGATCGCGGGCGCGCCATGGGGATCCGCGGGTATCCTCCCGATTCCCTGGGCCTACGTTCGGCTGATGGGCGCGGACGGGCTGACCGACGCGACGGAGGTGGCCGTGCTGTCGGCCAACTACCTCGCCAAGCAGCTGGCGCCGCACTATCCGGTGCTGTACACGGGCCGTGGCGGGCTGGTCGCACACGAGTGCATCGTCGACGTCCGCCCGATAACGAAGGAGACGGGCGTCACCGTCGAGGACATCGCCAAGCGCCTGATCGACTACGGCTTCCACGCGCCGACCATGTCGTTCCCGGTCGCCGGCACGCTCATGATCGAGCCGACCGAGTCCGAGGACCTGCCCGAGCTCGACCGGTTCGTCGCCGCGATGGTCGCGATCAGGGCCGAGATCGAGAAGGTTGCGTCAGGGGAATGGCCGGCCGAGGACAACCCGTTGCGCCACGCGCCGCACACTGCGTCGATGGTCGTCGGGGAGTGGGATCACGCCTACTCGCGCGAGGTCGGGGCGTTTCCGGCGGGAACCACTCGGGCGGACAAGTACTGGCCGCCGGTACGGCGAATCGATCAGGGCTACGGCGACCGCAACCTCATGTGCAGCTGCCCGCCCCTGTCGGCGTACGCCGAATAGAGAACAGAGTCGGCGTACGCCGAATAGTCAGGCCGCGCTGCTGGCGGCGTGCTCGGACTCGTGCGGCCGGCGCGGCGCGATGATCCGACCGTCGGGAAGCAAGTCACCCGTGTCTTCGAAGCTAAGCACTCCGTTGCAGAGCAGGCTCCAACCCTGTTCGGGATGGCTGGAGACGACGCGAGCTGCATCCCGGTCGGGTGCCTCGGCCGGGGGACAAGCTGGAAGGTGCCGGCACATCGGTGTGCCTCCGTACTGGAGTCTCGATGTCGGCGTCGGTAGGCGCCGGCAACAAGAGTGTCGGCACGCCCAAGGGAAAACCGAATAGCGAACGGGAGCGATTTGTGCACCATCCGTCCCGATCAGCGCCCTGGGGAAACAGACGGCCCGAATATGCATCTCGTCCGTTTTTGCCCGGTCATTCCGGACTAGCCCGCCCGCCAAGGCATCACGTGCGGCCTTGCCGTTCCTGCGCATCGTCGAGGGGCTGCGAGCGATCCATCCAGTCCGCCCGCAGCACGGGCCAGCCGGCGCGTTCCAGCGCTGCACAGACCTCGGGATCGTCGTCGACGACGACGGCGATGACACCGCCCGCCCCGGCCAGCCGGCGCAGCAGGCCTGGCTTGGTCACGCGGGCCGGACGACGATCTCGCTCGCGCCGCATGATCAACTCGCCCTGGGGGAGTCCGTGCCGCCGCAGCCAGCTCTGGGTTGCGTCCCGGGTTCGCTCGGGCCGTCCGGTCAGGTAGACGATCCGGTGGTCTGCCGCCAGTCGCTCGGCCACCGCCCGACCCTCGGGCAGGACGGGGTCGTCGGGAATGCCGGCGAAGAACTCGGTCCAGTCGCGAACTGGCCCTTCGATGTGTCGTAGCCGGTGTCGCACGTCAGCGAGCACCCCGTCGAGATCGATCACGGCGATGGGGGGCGCTGTCACCGGCACAGGATCTCCCTGGGCAGCAGATCCGCGCCGGTCGGGGCCACAGTTGCGGAACCAGGGGTGGGGATCACCCCAGTCCCGTTTGCCTAACTTGACATAGTGTCGATTATCGGCGCACGCCAACCGAGTGAACCCGGAGCGTCGCTCGCGCGTCGTAGGGGTGAGAGTCGGGAATGCCCGCTGCGGCGGACGCGTTTCGGCACACGAGCAACGAATGCTGGAGGCAACCAATGGGTGAGCGGGTCCTGCGGGGCAGCCGCCTCGGTTCGACGAGTTACGAAACCGACCGCAACACCGACCTGGCTCCACGCCAGGAGGTCGTTTACGACTGCCCCCGTGGCCACCAGGTGGCGGTCCCGATGTCCAGCGAGGCCGAGCTGCCCGCCTCGTGGGAGTGCAAGGTCTGCGGTGGGGTGGCGCTGCTGCGCGACGGTGTCGGGCTGGAGGCCAAGAAGGGCAAGCACGTCCGGACCCACTGGGACATGTTGCTCGAGCGCCGATCCCTCGATGACCTCGAGGAAGTCCTGGCCGAGCGCATGGCCGAGCTCCACAGCCGGCCGCGCAAGTCTGCCTGACCCCGCTGCATCAGCCTCGACCTGAGGTCGAGGGTTCGTCGGCGGGTCGCGGTTGCGTACGATGTCGCCGCCCGTGACGCGCCGTCCCGGTCATGCCCCAGACGGTGACCCGCCAGAGCGCCTCGGCGACGATCGACCGGCTCATCTTGCTGACCCCGTTGACCCGCTCGACGAACCGGATCGGCACTTCGGTCACCCGGAACCCGGCCCGCCAGGCGCGCAGGACCAGGTCGACCTGGAAGCAGTATCCGGCGGAGGCGACGTCGGCCAGATCGATCGTCTCGAGCACGTGCCGGCGGTAGACGCGGTAACCGCCCGTCGCGTCCTGCACCGGCAAGGCGAGCACGAGCCTGGCGTAGGCGTTGCCGCCGCGCGACAGGAGTTCGCGTCGGCGCGGCCAGTCGACCACGGAGCCGCCGGCGACCCAGCGTGACCCGATGACGAGGTCGGCCTCCCCCAGCGCGTCGAGCAGCGACGACAGCTGTTCGGGCGCATGCGAACCATCCGCGTCCATCTCAGCCACCGCGTCGTAGTCGCGCTCGAGGGCCCACCGGAAACCGGCGAGGTAGGCCGCGCCCAGACCCTCCTTGGTGGTCCGGTGCAGCACGTTCACCCGAGGGTCGCCGGCCGCGAGGGCTTCTGCCACCGCACCGGTGCCATCCGGACTCCCGTCGTCGACAACGAGGACGTCGACAGCCGGAGCAGCAGCACGCAGGCGGCTGAGCACGCCGGGAAGGTTCTCCCGCTCGTCATACGTCGGGATGACCACGAGGACACGGTCGAGGCCCGTCCCGGTCACGTGGTCGCCGCCAGCGCGCTCGCGTCGTGCGCCGGTTCCGGTGCCGCCCGGCCCGGGTCGGCGGGTCGCCGCCGACGTCGCCGCACCACGGCCAGGGCAAGCGCTACCAGGCCCAGGCCGGCCAACGCATGCTCCGGCCAGCCGCCGACCCGGTCCGCCACCGTCTCGGGATCGCGCAGCGGGACGTCAGCGACGAGCCGGGCCGGTGCGAACACCCTGGAGCGCGCAAGGACCCGCCCGTCCGGGGCGATCACCGCGCTCACACCGCTCGTAGCAGCGACGAGGACGGCGCGCCCGTGCTCGACCGCGCGCAGCCGCGACATCTCGAGCTGCTGCGCTGTCTCCCCGCCGTGTCCGTCGTCACCAGCGTGCTCGTAGGTCGCGTTGTTGGTCTGTACGACGATCAACCGTCCGCCGCCCGTCACGGCCTGGCGGACCACGTCGTCGTCCGCGACCTCGAAGCAGATCACGTCGGCGACCGTCGCCGGTCCTACCGTGAGCACGCCGGGACGATGGCCGGGGACGAAGTCGCGTGGGATCAGCGAGAACCTGCCGATCCACCGGCTCAACACGCTTCGCCATGGGAGGTACTCCCCGAACGGCACGAGATGCCGCTTCACGTAGAGCTGGCCCGGTCCCGTGGTCGGCGACCAGACAACAGCAGCGTTTCGCACGTGGTCGGGCCCAGGCCCGTCGAGGACGGCACCGACGAGCACGGGTACACCGACGGCGCGCACCGCCGACTCGATCATCGACCGGGCCACGGGGTCGTCGAACGGGTCGTCGTCGGAGGCGTTCTCCGGCCAGACGACGAGGTCCGGCCGTGGCACCCGCCCCGCCGCGACGTCCGCCGCCAGGGCCTCGGTCTGCGCGACGTGGTTGGCCGTCACCGCGCGGCGTTGCGCGAACTCGGCGAGCCCGAGTCGAGGGACGTTGCCCTGCACGACGGCTACGACGACGTGGTCGACACCGCCTGACGTCGTACCGGTGGTGGGAAGCGCGATGGCTGCCGCTCCCCCGGTCACCGCCGCCACGGACAGCGCGGTGACCGCGGCGGGCAGCCACGCGCGATGCGGCCCGCGCCGGCGCGCGAGCCGGACGGGCGCGAACCAGGCCCACGCCGACCAGGCCAGCAGGCTGCCGAGCAGTGCGGTCAGGAACGTGACCAGGACCGCTCCGCCGACGGATGCCAGCGGTAGCAACGGCCCGTGCGCCTGGCCGAAGGCCAGCCGCCCCCAGGGAAATCCACCGAAGGGGACCCGGTCCCGCGCCCACTCCTGACCGACCCACAAGAGCGCGACGACCAGTGGCCACAGCCGCAGCACCGCGACCGCCCGGATCGCCAGAGCCAGGCCGGCGAACCACACCGCTTGCGCGACGGCGAGGACCAGCCACGCGTCAACACCCAGGCCACGGAGGAACGAGACCATCGGCACGAACAGACCCAGTCCGAACAGCCAGCCGTTCAAGGCAGTGGCGCGGAGCCGACCGACGCGGGCGGCGACGGCGAGGCCGCCGATGCCGATCATGGCGGCGGGCCACCAGTTCAGCGGTGGCAGCGACGTCCAGACCAGGATCCCGGAGGCGAGCGCGCCCAGCGAAGTAGCAAGGCGGGCGGCTCGGCCGGCAGGCGATTCGCTCGCGGCATGCCGGGCGGCCATCGAACCGTCACCCTCCGAGCGTGTGCGTCGCGACGGATCAGACGCTACTCCGCGCCCGTCGACGCACCCGCGATTCGGACGGGGACGATCTTGGGAGGGTGGCTCACGCAGGTGACCTGGACGTGGGCCCGGGTGCCCTTCGGACCGACGCGGTGACGGCCGGCTGCCATCGACGCGCCGTTGTCTACTGGGCGCCCGGGCCCCTCCCAGGTGGTCTCACCCCGCCGACCTGCGAATCGGCGCCATCGAACCGCTCCGGCTGGACCTGGCACCCGCCCGGCGGAACGGGTGCGCGTTCCGTCGATCCTGGCCAGCCGGGCCACGGTGTGGCGCCCTTCGTACGCCGAGCGTCCCTGCGGTGGACGTCGGGGAACTTAGCGGTTACGGCTTGGTGTCTGTCAACACCCGCCTGACCTGCGATGTTACGCAAATACGCAGGTCAGCCCGCTGATCACTGATCTTCTTCCGTTTCGGAATCCCCCGAAGGTACTAGTCCACGCGTCGGCCGCACGGTCCGATCCGGACGAAGTCAGGCGTCCGTCCCAGCAGGCACCACAACGGTGCCCCGGGCGAGCACCGCGACGAGCGGCGGCTCGAGAACTCGGGCGGCCGACGGGCCTGCGGCAGGATCCGCGCGGCAGACCACCGTCGCCTCGAAGACCAGCTCTCGGCTTCGCGTGCCGACCCGCTCCACGGTCGCGGTGACCTCGAGCACGTCACCGGCCAGCACGGGCGCGGCGAACGTGACCTCCGTGTACGACGCGAAAAGTCCCTCGTCGCTGTCCGTGCGGATGCAGAGCTCGGTGGCAGCGTCGCCGAACAGCCCCAGCACGTAGGCCCCGTCGACAAGGCTGCCGCCGTAATGCGCGTGCGCATACGGGACGTAGCGGCGATGGGTGACCTTGGTCCCGATCCGAGCCGTCATGCCGACACCCGGGCCGACCGTCGGTGCGAGCCCGACGCGGCCGGGAGGCCGAGGGTGTGCACGAGGTAGGACGCGACCTCCCGCGGCGTCGTGCCCTTCGTGAACACCCGGTCGGCGCCCATGCTCGCGGCCGCCGACGGGTCGAACCGCGGTCCCCCGACCAGCAGCAGCGGACGGGCAGCGCCTGCCGGCCACCCCGCGTCGAGCGCAGCCGCGACCTCACGAACATGCTGCAGGTGGGCGTCGCGCTGCGTCACGACCTGACTCACGAGCAGCGCATCGGCGCGCTCGTCAACGGCGCGGCGAACCAGCTCGGTCGCGTCGACCTGCGCGCCGAGGTTGACGACCCGCAGCTCCCGGTAGGACTCCAGCCCCTTCTCCCCCGCGAAGCCCTTGACGTTGAGAATCGCGTCCAGACCGACCGTGTGAGCGTCGGTCCCGACCGTGGCTCCCACGATGACCATTCGCCGCTTGAGTCTCGACCTGACCTCGAGGTTGACCTCTTTGGCGGTCAGCAACGGGAACTCGCGCTCGATGACCTGGACCTCGTCGAGGTCCAGGATGACCGCGGACCGTCCGTAGACGACGAAGAAGGTGAACCGCTCCCCGATGCCTTTGGCGTGCACGACGAACGTCGGGTCCAGGCCCATCTTCTGGGCGAACAGTGCAGCGGCGGCCTCGGCTCGGGGCCCGGGCGGGACCGGCAGGGTGAACGAGACCTGCACCATGCCGTCGCCGGTGGTGTCGCCGTAGGGACGGACGTGCCTGGGCTCGGTCATGCCGGCGTCCCTTCCAGCAGCTCACTCGCCGGGTTCAGGTAGCCGTCGGCCCGGGCGACCACCCCGTCCAACCCGCGACCCCCGTCGGAAGGGCGCCGGGTGATGCCGAACGTGCCGTCGGCGATGGCCTCGAACAGGCCGTCGGCGGCGATCCGCTCGAGCAGCTCGACGGACTCCCCCAGCACCTGCCGGGCGCGGGTGGCGATGAAGCCGTCCGGGGCCGGCACGAAATCCTCGGCCAACCCGGCGCACGCGTCCCGGACATACCGGACGTTCTCCAGGGCCAGGTCCCGGTCGGACAGGAAAGGCGTGACGATCCCCTCGGTCATCATCCCCACGAGGATGATCTCCTGGCCGGTGAGCACCCCGGCCAGGTTGAAGAACGCGTCGAGCAGATAGCCGAAGAACACGTTGCCGGTCATGTGCTTGGTCGGTGGCATGTACTTCAACGGCGCGTTCGGGAACAGCTCGCGCACCAGCTGCGCATGCGCCAGCTCCAGCCGGAACTGCTCCGGCAGTCCCGGGTTGATCTCGAAGGCATGGCCGAGGCCCAGTTGCCAGTCCTCGAGCCCGGCTTCGAGTCCGAAGCGCTCGTTGAGCAGCTGGCTGACGACGACCGTGTGCGCGGCGTCGACAGCGTCGGCGGTCGTGAGGTAGTTGTCCTCGCCGGTGTTGATGATGATTCCGGCCCGGGCGTGGATTTGTCGACTAAACCTTTGATCGATGAAAGTACGTTGCGGGTTGATGTCGCGGAAGATGATCCCGTACATGCAGTCGTTGAGCATCATGTCCAGCCGCTCGAGGCCGGCCAGGGTGGCGATCTCGGGCATGCAGAGCCCCGAGGCGTAGTTCGTCAGCCGGATGTAGCGGCCCAGCTCGCGCGAGACCTCATCCAGGGCGGCGCGCATCAGCCGGAAGTTCTCCTGGGTCGCGTAGGTTCCCGCGAACCCCTCCCGGGTTGCGCCCTCCGGCACATAGTCCAGCAACGACTGCCCCGTCGAGCGAATGACGGCGATCACGTCCGCGCCGGCCCGTGCAGCGGCCTGGGCCTGCGGGATGTCCTCGTGGATGTCTCCGGTGGCGACGATGAGATAGATCCAGGGCTTCGGCGGATCACCGAGGCGACGGACGAGCCGGTCTCGCTCACGACGGCTGCGGTCGATGCGCGTGATGCCGCCACCGACAGCGCGCCGCGCGGCGCTCGCCGCGCGCGCGGCCTCGCGTCCCTGCGGGATGCGGAACCGGACCCCGCCGGCCGCCGCCTTTTGCGCCAGCGCGGCCAGGTCCGCGTGGTCACCGGTGGCAAGGGCGTCGTAGACCGGCAGCGCGACCCCGTGCTCCAGCCCCACGTCCGCCCGGACCGCGTCGGCGAGGCGGTTGACCCACGGGATGCCCTCGGCATCCGCACCGGACAGCCCGGCGAGCCGCAGTACGGCGCGCTCGACCGAGGTCGTGGTATGCGTGCGAGCCAGCTCCACCACTGGCGCCGCCGCTCGTTCGGCGAGCCGGCGCGCCTTGGAGACCACCCGCGCATCCAGTTGAAGCCGCATCTGGGTCGTCATGACCTCACCCTCGAGTCGAGGTCGAGGTCGGAAAGCCGCCGCTCGAACAGCTGGCGTACGCCGGGCTCGTCCCGTAGCAGTTGCAGCGCAAACTCGGCATGGCCGGGGACGAACCCGTTGCCGATCAGCATGCGCACGTCGGCCGCCAACCCTTCGGCACCGAGAGCAGCCGCGGTGAAGGACGTCGCCATGGAGAAGAAGATGACGGTGCCGCCGGCGGCTGTCGACAGGATGGCGCCCCCTTCCGCACCGGGCACGTCGACGCAGACCACGGTGACGTCCGCCGGGGCACCGACCGCTGCGGCCAGCGCGACACCGTCACGGGCATCGGCCACGACGACCTCGTCGGCCAGCCCGCTCGCCCGCACGGCCGCGGCCTCGACCTCCGTCGGCACGACGCCCACGAGCGAGCGGGCCCCGGCGCTTCGGGCCGCGGCGAGGGACAACGAGCCGCTTTTCCCACCGGCGCCGAGCACCAGGATTCGCGCAGCCCGGTAGCTGCTCACGAC
>JAVEEE010000172.1 GCA_030840615.1 Frankiaceae bacterium
TGTTGACGCACCCTTGGCGGCCCACCATGGGGGCAGCAGAGAGGGGCTTTTCATGACCACGACGACTGCCCGAGGTGCGACCGGACCGCGCCACCGTAACGAGATCGTCCTCGTGGGCGAGATCAGCCTCGCGCCGCGCGAACGCCTGCTGACGAGTGGCGAGGAGGTCGTGACGTTCCGGCTCGACGTTGCGCGCGACGACGACAGCGGCACCGCACGCGACTCGTTCGAGTGCACGGTGCACTCCACCCGGCTACGCCGCAGCGCCGCCGCGTGGCAGAAGGGCGACGCGCTGGAGGTCTCCGGGGCGGTCCGGCGGCGCTTCTACCGTGTCGGCGCCGCATCCCGGCCGTTCGTCGTCGTCGACGTCGAGCGGGCCCGCCGGCTGTCGAGCCGATCGCTCACGCGTCGGCAAATGCACGGATGACCAGCCCGGTGGCAGGCTTCGGAACGAACAGGGTCGACTTGCGTGGCATCCGGTCGCCCGCGGCAGCGACCGCGGCAACATCTGCGACCGGCGTCGGGTTCAACAGCAACGCGCTGCCCTGCGACTGCCGGGCGGCGGCAACGGCGGCCGGCACGTCGTGCTTGAAGTCCACGACCTCCTCCCGATCCTCGAGATCCCACAGGGTCGCGATCAGGTAGCGGTGCGCGATCGTGACATCCAGCGACCGCCAAGCGGCGGACCGGTCGCTCGGCAGCGCTTCGGCCAGTGCGCGGTCGTCGGGCTCCGTGAGCAGCCAGGAGCTGTTGCCGTCCGTGACCACGAACGCCGTGCCGTCCACGCCCGCCTTTGCCAGCGCGTCGAGGGCGTCGTCCACGCCACCGGGCACCGGCCTGGCCCGGAACCCCGCGGCGGCGCGTTCCGCCGCATCAGCCGCGGCCAGGCCGGGCACCACGCGATGAATCGCATGCACCTGTGGTCCGAACGCCGATCCGTCCACGAGCAGCGCAAGCCCGAGGTCCCACGGCCCCGGGCCGTCCCCTGCTGCATGCCGATCGGCCTGATACCGCTGGAATGTCGCGTAGCGGTGATGCCCGTCGGCGATCACCGCGCGGCGACCGCGTAGATCCGTGGCCACGGCGGCGTGCGCCGCGACGTCCGTGACCGCCCAGAGCCGGTGCCGAATCCCGTCCGGCGTCGTGACGTCGGCCAGGGGCGCGTCGCGGTCGACCTCGGCAACCAACCGGCTCGCGGCGCCACCGCCGTCGTAGACAAGGAAGATCGGCTCCACGTCGGCTTCGGTCGCGGCCATGAGCGCCAGTCGATCCGCCACCGGCCCGGCCATCGTGTTCTCGTGCGGCAGGACGATTCCGTCTTCTGCCGGCGTCAGACCCAGCGCTCCGACGAGGCCACGCTGCACGTGCCCGTCGGCCTGCTCCTCGTAGACGTAGAGCGCGGGTTCCGGGTCCGGCTGAAGGACGCCCTGGTGCCGCCAGTCCTGCAGCCGGCGACCGGCTGCCTCGTACCGGTTGCCCTGTCCCACCTCGTCTCGAGGCAGCGTGAGGCGAACCACGTTCAGCGGATCCCGACCTTCCAACTCGGCCTGTTGGTCGGCGTCGATGACGTCGTACGGCGGTGCCAGCACCGACGCGAGGTCGACGCGATCCTCGGCGTACCGAAGCGCCCGGAACGGCGCGAGCACCAGACCCTCCGGCCGGGGCGGGACGGTAGGAATGCCAGGAGCGGAGGGGCCGTTGCGCATGGCGCGAATCGTACGGACGTGGCTGCCGGCCCCGCCGCCTCGGGTGCGCCAGCCCGGGCCGCAAGGGGAGTGGTAGGACCAGCGGGTAAAGGAGAGGAGCGGCCAGCTCGTGGACAGTCCACCGACCACACCGCCGAGCGGTGACGTCTTGGAGTGGTACCGCCGCGGCGTGCGGCTGCTCGAGGCGGGTAATCCCGCAGCAGCCGCCGCCCTGCTGGAGCACGTCGTGCGGGCCGAGCCCGACTTGCGAAGTGTGCGCGAGGCACTCGCTCGAGCCCAGTTCGACTCCGGCGCGCTCGACCTGGCGCGGGAGAACTTCGCCGCGATCGTGGCGGACAATCCGACCGACGACTACGCCCAGTTCGGGCTCGGGCTCGCCGCCAGTCGACTTGGCGACTTCGAGGACGCGATCGAGCACCTGGCGCTGGCCGTCGCGATGCGGCCCGACAACCGCGACTACGCCGCCGCGCTCCGGCACGCTCGGGCCGCACGCAGCCGCCGGTGAGAGGACCCAGCAGATCCGACGAGATCTCGTTGCGGTTCAGCGAGCTACCGCTCGTGGACGTCTACGACGGACTTCTCATCGATCTCGACGGGGTGATCCAGCTCGACGACCAGCCCGTGGCCGGCGCACCCCAGGCCCTCGATCGACTTCGGCGGCGGGCAGTGCGCATCGCGTTCGTCACCAACAACGCGGCCCGGTCGCCGGCCGACGTCGCCGCCCGCTTGCACCATCTCGGAGTGCCGGCCGACGTCGAACAGATCGTCACGTCTGCCATGGCCGCCGCCAACCTCTTGGCGGGCGATCTCGCACCCGGATCTCGCGTGCTCGTCGTCGGTGGGACCGGCCTCGTTGCAGCGATCAGCAGGGCGGGCCTCACGCCTGTCAGCAGCGCGGACGACGGTCCGGTCGCCGTCGTCCAGGGCTGGGGGCCGGACGTGGGCTGGGCCGAGCTGGCGGAAGCGGCGGTTGCCCTGCGTTCGGGGGCTCGCTGGGTCGTGACGAACCGCGACCGGACGCTGCCCTCACCGCGTGGTCCGCTGCCGGGCTCCGGCGCGCTCGTCGCCGCACTTGTCACGGCCACCGACCGAGAGCCGGACGTGGTCGTCGGAAAGCCCCAGCCCGGGTTGTTCACCACGGCAGCCACGCGGCTGGGAGCCGAACGTCCGCTCATGATCGGTGACCGGCTGGATACCGACATAGCCGGCGCCGCAGCCGCGGGTATGCCCGGGCTCCTGGTCCTGACCGGGGTCGCGCGCCCCCTGGATCTCCTTGGCGGACGTCCCCTCGAGCGCCCCGCCTACGTGGGCCGCGACGTGACCGCGGTCGAGACCTCACATCCAGCCGTCTCGGTCGACGGCGTTGCGGCTCGATGCGGCGAGGTCGTCGTGACAGCAGCCGGTGACGTCAACGGCGACCCGGCATCAGGTGACGGGCTCGACGGCCTCCGTGCCGCGTGCGTTCTCGCGTGGAATGGCGTGCTGCCCGAGCAGGCGTACGGCCAGGTAATACGAAGACTGAATCTCAGCTGAAGGCTGAGGCCTAGAGACCGACGAGCGTTCGCAGTCGCAACAAATCGCGCACGCTCGCGGAGACCTGCACCCGGCCCCGGAGCCACGCATGCAGGAAGTCGTCGCGACCTTCCGCGAGGGCCACCAGCTGATCGCTGTCGAGGGTCAGACGCACGTCCACCTCGAGGTTGTCCCCGGACGCTTCGGCAACGTCGTGCACTCCGTGCTCGTCCAGCCGCCCGACGAAGGTCACGTCGAGGTCACTCACCCGGCAGGCGACCGTCCGCCGCGGAACATGACGGGCGCGCAGCTCCGGTTCCACCTCGCTGAGCGCCTCGACGAGAGCCTCGAGCGCGCTACGGCATTCCTCGACGCTCGCCACTGCCCCCTCTTCCGGCCCGGGTGTTCGGCTGGCGGCCCAGCTGTTCTGCTGCTGGGTGTTCTGTTGCTGGTCGTTCCCGGCGGCCCGGCACGCTAGCGCATGACCCGCGGCGCGTCGGATACCGTCTGCGCCGGAAGGAGCCGCTCATGGTGGATGCCCCGTGACCGAGCAGCCAACACCGGCCGACGAGACCCCGGCGGAGGACGGCGTGCCTGCAGCCGACGACGCGCGCGCCCGGCTCGAATCGATCGACGAAGCTCCTCTGGACGAGCACGTCGGTGTCTACGAGGACGTCCACCGACGGCTGCAGGAGGGCCTTGCCGACCTCGACGAGCGTTGACATGGCAGCCAAGGCGCGGCTCGACGCCGAACTGGTCCGGCGAGGTCTGGCCCGCTCTCGCCAGCACGCGCAGGAGCTCGTCGCCACCGGACGCGTGCGGATCGCGGGCATGGTGGCGACAAAGCCGGCGACGGGCGTCGACCCCGCCGCCGCAGTCCAGGTCATGGACGCACCCGATGGCAACGACAACGCGTTCGTCTCCCGCGGTGGAAGCAAACTGGCCGGAGCTCTCGGCGACCTCGGCGGGCCGACGATCGCGGGTCGGCGCTGTTGTGATGCCGGCGCCTCCACGGGAGGCTTCACCGACGTCTTGCTCCGCGCCGGTGCCCGGGAAGTCGTCGCTGTCGACGTCGGCTACGGACAGCTCGCCTGGTCGTTGCGCACGGACCCACGGGTCGTGGTGCTGGAACGCACGAACGTCCGCAGCCTTCAACCGGCTGCCCTCGGAGGCCTGGTCGACGTGGTCGTGGCAGACCTGTCGTTCATCTCGCTCACCGTGGTGCTGCCGGCGCTGGCGGCGTGCACAAACCCGGAGGGCGACCTCGTGACTCTCGTGAAGCCGCAGTTCGAGGCGGGTCGTGAGGCAGTCGGCCGCGGCGGGGTGGTGCGCGACCCCGGTGTTCGGGCTGACGCCGTTCGCCGGGTGGCCGGCGCTGCCGGGCAGCTCGGCTGGGGATGTCGCGGCCTGGTCGCCAGTGCGTTGCCGGGGCCCGCGGGCAATGTCGAGTACTTCCTCTGGCTGCGCCGGGGGGCGGCCGCGCTGGCCGACGTGCGCCTGCTCGAGGCGATCGAAGCCGGGCCGGCGTGAGTCAACGGACGGTACTGCTCGTCACCCACACCGGTCGGCGCGCCGCCGTGGCGGCGGCGCGGGAGCTGGCCGGGCGGCTCGCGGAGGCGGGGCTCGACGTCCGGGTGCTCGAGGGCGAAGCCGCCGCGATCGGGTGCTCCGCGGTGACCGTCGTGCCCGCAGATGCTCAGGCCGGGGAGGGAGCGGAGCTCGTCGTGGCGCTCGGCGGAGACGGCACGCTGCTACGGGCGGCAGAGTTTGCCCGCCCGGCGAACGCCGCTCTCCTGGGGGTGAACCTGGGTCACGTCGGCTTCCTCGCCGAAGCCGAGCGCAGCGACCTCGAGTCGACCGTTGAACGAATCCTCCAGTCGTCGTACGACGTCGAGGAGCGTCTCACCCTTGATGTCGTGGTCCGCCGCGGCGAGCGGGTGGTGGTCCAGAACTGGGCACTGAACGACGCCACCGTGGAGAAGGCCTCCCGCCAGCGGATGCTCGACCTCCTGGTCGAGGTCGACGGCCGACCCCTGTCCCGCTGGTCGGGCGACGGGGTCGTCTGTGCCACGCCCACCGGCTCCACCGCCTACGCGTTCTCGGCAGGCGGCCCAGTTGTCTGGCCGTCGGTCCAAGCGTTGCTCGTCGTCCCCATCAGCGCGCACGCGCTGTTCGCGCGACCGCTGGTCGTGTCGCCGGACTCGCGCGTTGCGGTCGAGCTTCTCAGCGGCGCTGGCGGCGCCATCGCCTTCTGCGACGGCAGGCGCACTCTCGAGCTCGCCGCCCACGACCGGATCGAGATCTCCCGCGGGGCCCATCCGATTCGACTGGTCCGGCTCACCAGCGCAGCGTTCACGGATCGACTCGTCAGCAAGTTCCATCTGTCCGTGCGGGGCTGGCGGGGTCCCACCGAAGATGAGCGCCCCGCCGGCGACTGAGCTGGTCCACCCGCGCGCCTGCGGCGCTACCTCCCCGCACCCTCGTATGGTCGGTCCGTGCTCGAGGAGCTGCGACTGCGCGGGCTCGGCGTGATCGACGACGCCGAGATCGAGCTCGGCCCGGGATTCACCGCGATCACCGGTGAGACCGGCGCCGGCAAGACGATGCTGCTGACGGGACTGGCGCTGCTCCTCGGCGCCCGGGCCGACCCGGGCCTCGTGCGGGCCGGCCACGACCGCCTGGAGGTCGAGGGGCGGGTCCGCGTCGACCCCGACGGGCCGGTGAGCAGCCGTGCCGTCGACGCGGGAGCCACCCTCGACGACGGCGCACTCATCCTCGCGCGCAGCGTCTCGAGCGAAGGACGGTCGCGGGCCTTCGTCGGAGGCAGGGCCGTGCCGGTGGGTGTGCTCGGCGAACTGGCCGACGACCTCGTGACCGTGCACGGTCAGGCCGACCAGCGCGGCCTGCTG
>JAVEEE010000470.1 GCA_030840615.1 Frankiaceae bacterium
TGACCCACCCGTCGCCCGACGAGAGCTTGCCGTCGCCGTCGAACTGCAGGTCGGTCCACCAGCCGGAGGTGACCATGCCGTCGACCCGAGGTGACGCCTGCACCGTCGTGATGGGTGATCCGGTGTAGACCGCGACATCGGCGTCGCCGATGCCGAGGGCGTTGAGGATCGGGGCGGCGTAGCCGCGCGCGTCGCCGTCCGAGGGCCCGGGCGAATATGTCGGCACCGGTTCGGGCGACGTGCCGGGGTCGGGCTCGATCGTCATGCCGCAGCCGTCCGCGGCAGGGTCGCAGTCGGGAGTGCTGCCCGGGTCGCCGCCACCGCTGCCGGTGCTGCCGTCACTGCTGCCACCGCCACTGCTGTTGGCGTCGTCGGCCGGGGGCTCGGCGACAGTGCCGCCGCCGCTGCTCGCATAGGCGTAGGCGCAGGCCACGGTCAGCTCCTGGTCCGAGACCGGAGTGTCCGGAGCGCAGTCCATCCCGTAGGACCAGCCACCGTCGTCACGTACGACGAGCCGGTTGTCTGCGTCGCGCAACACCCAACCGCCGTCGGCTCGCTGGGGCGTGCCGGTGAGCCCGAGGGCATCGGCGATGTCCGCGGCGTCTGCCGCCGTCGGCTGCAGGGTTCGCCAGGCTGCCTGGTCGTCCGGTTGACCGTCCGGCAACGACCCGGTCAACACGTAACGAGAGCCACCCGAGGTGGAGTCAGCCGCGCTTGCCGCGAGCGTGCTCGCTCCACTCCGCCCGCCCGCTGATGCCAGGTGGAGCAGCTGCGGCCGACCCGCGGAGGCGGCCGCACCGGAGCCGTGCCCGTGCGCGACCCAGACGGCACCGCTGACGATGGCCGCCACCAACACGGCAAGAGCCGTGGGGCCCGCCCAGTTCTTGAGCTTCACGATGCCTCCGAGGTCGAGCGTCCATGCGGCTGACCGAGATGCGCTTCTGGAACTTCGACGCGACCGCCCCCGCAGTGGTTCCGCTCCGGTCCGGTATGTCCGCTCATGCAACCTCCGCTGACTCATAGTCGTCCTGAATGGTCGTGGGAGCGAGAGAGTGAGCGCCGTGGCGAACGACGCTGACTTCGCAGAGCTGTTCGCCGCGCGCGCAGCTGCGCTGCGGCGGACGGCATACCTCCTGTGCGGTGACTGGCATCGCGCGGAGGACCTGACCCAGACCGCCTTCGCCAAGCTCTACGCGGCGTGGCCTCGACTGCGCGACCATGGCGCGGCCGAGGCCTACCTGCGCCAGACCCTGACCCGCACCTACATCGACGACAACAAGCGGGCGTGGCGGCGGGAGCGGGCCACCGAGCCTTTGCCGGACACAGTGGTGCCGCCGGTCGACAACGACGATCGGATGATCCTGCTCGGGGCGCTCGCCCTCGTCGCTCCGCGGCAGCGCGCCTGTCTCGTGCTCCGCTTCTTCGACGACCTGTCGGTCGAGGCCACCGCCGACGTCCTGTCCTGCAGCGTCGGCACCGTCAAGAGCAACACCGCCCGTGGGCTCGACACGCTTCGCCGGATCCTCGGCGAGTCCGTGCTCGAGCCGGCGACCACCGGAGGACAACGCACATGACTGACAACTCGCTCCGCGACCGCTTCGACCGGCTCGTCGAGGACGAACCCCTGGTGAGACTGTCCCTCGACCCCGTGGTGAGCGAGGGACGCCGGCTACGCCGGCGCCATCGTGCGACGCTGGTCGTGGGCGCCGCCGGCATGGCGGTCGTTGCCGCGACCGCGGTCGCCGTACCACTCGCGCTCTCGCAGCATCAGCGTCCGGCGGACACGCTCGGGGTCACGCCGTTCGCGTTGACCGGGTCACAGCCCTGGGCTGCGGCTGCTGCGTCCGGCGACGACCTGTCACCGGCCCAGCAGCGCATGGCCGACGCCATCCGTGCCGCGAGCCCCGACGGGTGGACGTTCGACTTCGCCGCTGACCGCTGGGAAGGGCTCAGTCTCGAAGGCAACGCGGACGACGGCACCGGCGCCGGTCGCTTGATGATCGGTCTGTCGACCGGCACGCAGCTGCTGCACCCCTGCGCGGACTCCGAGTTCAAGGCCGGGGTCGAGTGCACCGAGCGGACGCTTCCGGACGGCTCGGTGCTGTCGGTGCGCGCCGTCGTCGACTACCACGGCATGCAGTACGACGACGTTGCACTGACGCATCCGGACGGCTCCGGTGTGTTCGCCGAGTCCGGCAACTTCACCATCAGCTGGCCGCTGCCCGGCGTCATCACCGCTCGCGAGAAGAAGCATCTCCAGCACATCAGTCGGACGGCGCCGACCTACACACCGGAACAGCTCGGTCGGCTCGCACTCGCGGTCGATCGCGCGACCAGCTAGCAGCTAGGCAGGCTGGCGCAGCTCGCCGCGAAACGTCCGGCGATAGTGCATCGGCGGCACGCCTACCGATCGCGTGAAGTGCTGCCGAAGGTTGGCCGCACTGCCGAAGCCCGCCAGTGACGCGATGCGCTCGACGGGCTCGTCACTGCTCTCCAGCAGATGTTGCGCGCGGCGTACCCGTTGCGACAACAGCCACTGCAGCGGCGTGGTGCCGGTCGCAGCCGCAAACCGACGCACCAGCGTTCGCACGCTGACGTTGGCCTGCTTCGCCAGGTCAGGGAGCGTCAATGGCTCGTCGAGCCGGGCGAGCGCCCAGTCGAGCAACGGACCCAGTGTCTCGCTGTCGCAGCGGGGGAGTGGCGCCTCGACGTACTGCGCCTGACCGCCGTCGCGATGCGGCGGGACGACCATCCGGCGGGCTAGTGCGTTGGCCACATCGGTGCCGAGGTCGAGCCGCACCATGTGCAGACAGAGATCGATGCCGGCGGCGGTGCCCGCCGAGGTGAAGATCTGCCCGTCCTGCACGTAGAGCACGTCGGGGTCGACGTCGACCGCGGGGTACTGGGCAGCGAACTCGGCCGCGTGCGCCCAGTGCGTGGTCGCGCGCTTCCCGTCGAGCAGGCCGGCTTCTGCGAGGATGAAGGCGCCGGTGCAGATCGATGCGATGCGGGCGCCGTTCGCGTAGGCCTTCTGCACGGCTGCGATCAGCGGCGCGTGCTCCCCGGCCCGCTCACCCGCCGCAGGCACGATGACCGTGTCCGCGTCGACGAGGTCGTCGACGCCGTAGGGGGTGTCGAGGACGAGCCCACCCGCGGTCCGGACCGGGCCCGGTTCGGCGGCGCAGAGCCGAAAGTCATACCAGTCGTCGAACATCGCCGACCGGTCGATGCCGAAGACCTCGCAGGCCACCGCGAGCTCGAACTGCGCCGTCCCGTTGACGACAGCGACCGCCACCGTGTGCATGG
>JAVEEE010000214.1 GCA_030840615.1 Frankiaceae bacterium
CGGGAGCCGGTCGGGCGATGTAGTAGCCCTGGCCGATGTCGCACCCGTAGTCGGTCAGCCTCGCCAGCGCCTCGGCCGTCTCGATGCCTTCGGCAACCATCGGGAGGCCAAGGGACTGGGCCAGCTTGACCGTCGACTCGACGATCGCGGCTGCCCGCTCGTCGATGCCGAGCTCCGCGATGAACGACCGGTCGAGCTTGAGCTCATCGACGGGGAGCTCGCGCAACCGGGCCAGTGACGAATATCCCGTCCCGTAGTCGTCCACGGAGACGCGAACCCCCAGCATGCGTAGGCGCTCCAGGACAGAGAGAGCTCGCGGCGCATCGACCATCAGTGTGCTCTCGGTGACTTCGAGGATCAGGACCTGGGCACTCAGCCCACGCACCTCGAGCATCGCCTCGATCTGGCTCGGCAGCGCGACGTCGAGCAGGTTGGACGTCGAGATGTTGACGGCAACCGGCACCAGGGTGCCGGCGGTCTGCCAGTCGCGGACCTGGTCCAGTGCGAGCCCCAGCACAACGCTCGTGAACGGGCGCATGAGCCCGGAGCGTTCCGCTTCGGCCACGAAGGAATCCGGGAACAACAGCCCCAGCGTCGGGTGCTGCCAGCGGACGAGCGCCTCGACGCCGACCAGGCGTCGGGAGCGGAGATCGACCTTCGGTTGGTAATGCAACAGGAGCTGTCCGTCGGCGATTGCTGTTCGCAGCTCCTGCACGAGCCGCAGTCGAGCAGTGAGGTCGCCGTCGGCCTCCGTCTGGTATACGACGGTGCCGCATCGCTCGGCCTTTGCCTGGTACATCGCGATGTCGGCGCGCTGCAGGAGACCGTCCACCGTGGTGGCGACGTCGGGGCAGATCGCGATGCCGACGCTGGCGTCGATGTGGATGGTCATTCCGTCGATGGTGAAGCTCTGGAGCAGGTCGGCACGAAGCCGCTCCGCTGCCTCGTAGGCGCCCACGGCGGTCGAGAGCTCGAGCATGAGCGCGAACTCGTCGCCACCGAGGCGAGCGAGCACGTCCCGTCCGCGGACGTGTGCGGCCAGCCGCCGTCCGACTTCGACGAGCAATTGATCGCCCATCGGGTGCCCGAGGGCGTCGTTGACTTCCTTGAATCTGTCGAGGTCGAGGATCATCACTGCGCACCGCTCGCCGAGTGCGAGAGTCTCGATCTGGGCGCGCACCGAATCGTGGAACTGCCGACGATTTCCGAGGCCGGTGAGCTCGTCCGTGCGCGCTTCCTGGCGGACCGCCGCCATGCCTTGGACCTCGCGGAAGGTGCTTGCACTCCGGATGGCCGCGACGATCATGGCGGCGGTGGCAAGGACGACACACTCGACCGGTACCGGCCTCGTGCTGGCGTAGACGAGCAGGCACAGGGACGTGAACGTGCACAACGACGGAACGAAGAGGACCACCCAACCCTGAGGGCGAGGCGGCTTCGCCTGGCGGGCCGTCGGTGGCCGGCTGAGTGCCGCGAGCGCGATCATTGCGCACGCCACGGTCCACGTCGCGTCCAGCGGCGTCCCGGCGGTGTAGGTGTTCGTGGCGATGAGAATCAGGTAGACCGTGTCGGCGACGGCGAAGAACACAACGCCGATGCCGAGGTAGATCCACCCGCGGTCCGGACGCCAGCCCATCAGTCCGTAGGTCCCGACCACGAGTAGGAGGAGGATCAAGTCGCCGATCGGGTAGGCGCTTGTGGTGATCACGGCGGCCAGGCCGCCGCTGGTGTGCTCGAGGACCACCTGCAGGCCGAGTGCCGCGAACGCGGACACGCCGAGCACGCCGATGATGCTGTCCAGCCAGACGTTGCGTGAGGACATCGTCAACCGGCGCCGAGCCGCGACGACGAGACCCACGTACAGGAAGGGATAGAAGGCGAGCCACCCGGCGTCGGCGGCCGACGGGTAGGGGGCCGGTACGACGTACTGGATCCAGGCGAAGAGGGCGATGGTGCCCAGTCCGAAGCAGCCCACGCCGCTCCCGATCAGGACCCATACGGCCCGGTCTGATCGCACGAGAAAGGTACGCATGAAGATGCAGAGCGCTGCCAGAATGAGCGTGCCGTTGTGCAGCCAGCCGTCTATCAGCGCGTTGTAGCCGGCGTGCGCCCGGACGCCGGGGACCGTCGTAGCCGTATATCCGATGACCGCGACGATGAGGAGCAGCCGCAGCCAGCGGACTGCGTGCTCGGCCCTCGGCGACAGCCATTCGGACGCATGGTGCGGCGTGGTCGAACTGGCCTCACTCATAGGGAGTCTCTCGACCCTCAGGTCAGGGGATGAAGCCGATCTGCTCAGAATGACTCGAAGTAACGTGATGCATGAAAGCGATCGTTAATCCGGTATCTGCCGCGAATGCATTGGTCCGGGTCATTGTTGGCGGCATTTCTCTTGTTCGGCGCACCTTGTGCCGACGAAGAGACTGTGACTGCCGCGGCACAGCATCAGTAGCTCCCGGGACCTTTCGCCGGCTGTAGTGGAGCGGCGTCTCGGCCGGGCTTGTCAGTTGGTGCTGGTTGTCGCCCTTGGCGTCTATGCCCTGTCGACCGTCCCCGGCCTTCGTTCGCATGCCGGCTACAGCGTCGGTTGGGACGGGTGGCTGCAGAACAGTGTCTTGATGGCTGCGGCGGCTGTCGTCGGTCTGCGCGCGTGCATTGTTCGCGATAAGCGGCTCGACTGGGCATGTATTGCGGTTGGCCTCGGGTTGTACGCCGTCGGCAACATCATTTACTTCGCATATGTCCAGTACCAGGCCAGTCCGCCGGCACCCTCAGCGGCCGATGTTCCGTGGCTGGTCTGCTATCCGTTCCTGTACGTCGGCGTGATCCGCCTCGCGCGGCAACCGGGCGCGAGAATCGATCGACTGCTGCGGATCGACAGTGTCATCAGTGCTCTGGGGCTGTCGGCGATAGCGATGATCTGGTTCGAGGTCATGCTGCGGGGGACCAGCGGGAGTCTCGCGACCGTGCTGACGACCATGGCCTACCCGGTCGGTGACCTGCTGCTGATGCTCATCGTCGTGGGGTGCCTGGCGGTGCACCGGTGGCGGGTCGACCGTGTCTGGGCTTGGTTAGGGGCGGGCCTCGGTCTGTTCGCGGCTGCGGACACGATCTATGCCATTCGGGTCGCGACCGACAGCTACCGGGCCGGCACGTTGCTCGACCCCATGTGGGCAGTCGCCGCGACCATGATGGCCATCGCTGCGTGGAAGTCTCAGGGTCGGTCGGGAAGCAGCCGCGAGAACGGATGGGCGGTGCTGTACGTCCCGACGCTGATCACAGTCACGGCGCTCGCGCTGCTGGTGCTCGCCGGTCATGGGCCTGGGTCGCTCCCGGTCAGGATCTTGGCGGCGGCCACCGTGCTCGCCGGTCTTGTCCGGGCCGCGTTCACGTTTCAGACGATGGTCACGCTCGTCGGCAACGGCGTCGAAGCCCGGACCGACGAGCTCAGCGGCCTGCGGAATCGTCGCGCGTTCCTCGAGGCGGTAGAACGGAGAATCGCGGCCGGTCACGGTCTGTTCGCGATCGTGCTGATCGACCTGGACCGCTTCAAGGAGGTCAACGACTCGCTCGGGCACATCGCCGGCGACGATCTGCTGCGCGAGGTGGGCGTAAGGCTGAAGGCACGCATGCGGCAGGGGGATGTCCTGGCACGGCTCGGCGGCGACGAGTTCGCCATCCTCCTCGAGAACACCCAAGCCGAAGCGGCTCGCGAGATCGCCGAGCGTCTCCGGCTGGATCTCCAGCAGGCATTCGTCAAAGACGGCATGACGATCTATTCGGACGCGAGTTGTGGCGTCGCTGTCTGGCCGGAAGCGGCAGACGACGTCGGCGGCCTGCTGCAACGCGCGGACATCGCGATGTACGACGCGAAGCGGGAACGGTCCGGCACCGCGATCTACACCCACGGTGAGGACACCGATCTGAGCGCGCCGCTACGGTTCGTCGACGAGCTTCGCACGGCCTTGCTCGACGACCAGCTGGTCCTGCACTACCAGCCCAAGATCGGCTTGCGAACCGCGAAACTCGAAGGTGTCGAGGCGTTGGTTCGCTGGAAGCATCCGGTCAGAGGTCTGTTACCACCCGACAGCTTCCTCCCCCTGGCCGAACGCTATGGCCTCATGCGTCAGCTCACCACCCGGGTGCTGACGCTCGCTCTCGACCAGGTGAGCGAGTGGCACCGCGCAGGCATGGATACGTCAGTCGCCGTGAACATCTCGGTGTCGAACCTGCTCGACCTCGAGCTCCCCGAGCAGGTCCGCACACTGCTCGAGGTGCGCGACCTGAGCCCGTCGTGCCTGATCTTGGAGGTCACCGAGACCACCCTCATGGCCGACCCGACCCGAGCCACTGAGCTCCTCACCCGGCTCCAGGCGATCGGCGTGCGGGTCTCCATCGACGACTACGGCACGGGCTACTCCTCTCTCGCCCGGTTGCGCGAGCTGCCCGTCAACGAGCTCAAGCTCGACCGGTCCTTCCTGTTGGGGATCAGCCGCGACCCGCGCGCAGGTGCGATCGTCCGCTCTACCGTCGAGCTCGCGCACTCGCTCGGCCTCACCCTGGTGGCCGAGGGAATCGAGACACAGCGGGACGAGGAGATCCTGCGCGAACTCGCGTGCGACCTCGGGCAGGGATTCCACCTGGCCAGGCCGCTGCCGGCAGACGAACTGCTGGCATGGGCTACCCAGCGCGGCGCCACCGCGCCCCGGGCCGAGGCGACGCCCCTGCCGTGAGGCCCGGTGTCAGTGGGCGGTAGCACTCATGACACGCCCGACGTATTCGGGATCGAAGAACTCGGCCGGTGACATGGTCCCGGCGGTGAGGCTCGCAAACGCGTCCATGGCTTCACTGTTGCCGTGCACGGCCCCCAGCAGCTGTTGCATCTCCGGTGGCGGTGCCTGCATCGTCGCCAGCTGCGTCGTGAAGTCATAGACGGCCAGCACGTGGGTGTCGCGGGCCCGCTGATAGGCCGACATCGCGTCGTCGAACGAGCGCCCACCGTTGAACGTCTCGTCCAGCGCGGTCACGCACAGCTCGGCGTCGCGGAACGCGTCGCTGATCCCCTGAGCGCTGATGGGGTCCTTGTTGTAGCCGGCATCACCGGTAAGCGCCCAGCCGGGACCGAAGGGCTTGCGGAAGAAGTTCGGGACGGCGCCGCCGGAGAACGGCTCCTCGCGAGTCGCCGAGCGCACGCGCTCCGCGAACTCGGGAGCGAGCTCGAAGGTCTTGAGGTAGTTGGCCTCGATGTCGGACTTGTATGCCGGCGCCTCGGCAAAGGGCCAACCGACGACGACCAGCGTCAGCCCGTCGTTGGTCGGTAGCGCCCCCCAGCCGCGGTCCGGTCGCACGACGACCTCGAAACCGCTGACGGGAAGCCCGCTCCAGTAGGTGTAGTAGCTCCACTGAAGCTTCGGCTTGTCGTTGTATTGCTCGGGCCGGACGACTTTGGCCACGCGGGAGTTGCGGCCGTCGGCGCCGATCACCACGGGAGCGCGTTCGACGACTGTCGGCCCGTCGTGGGAGTGGCCACTGATGCCGACGACGACACCGCCCTCGACGACCAGGTCCTCGACGGTGAACGCCTCGCGTACCTCCGCGCCAGCGGCGGCGGCGGCGTCCACGAGGATCTTGTCGAGGACCGTTCGCCGTGGCGCGTAGCCGTGCGAGATGCCGTCTTGAGGTCGTGGGGTGCCGCTGATCGTGATCGGCCCGAAGTCGAACGAGTAGGTGTCGATCCGCGGGCAGCCGCTGGCGACCACCTGCTCGATCAGGCCCCATCGCGTCAGTGCACTGACTCCCGGCGCATGGATCATGTGCGTCGAGAGCGTGTCGCTCGGGAACGTGGCCTGATCGACGACCAGGACCCGGTAGCCCTTGCGGGCCAGCAACATCGCCGTCGGCGAACCTGCACAGCGCGCGCCCACGACGATCGCGTCGTATTCAGTGGACATGTGGTGACCCCCTCGGCGACCGGCAGGCCGCAGGTCGATCCTCGCACGCAGTCGCGCGCTACCGGTGGCGCAGCAGTGGGAGTAGCAGCCCGACAGCGACGAGCTGTACGACGGCCACCACCGCCACGATCGTCGTACGACCGTGCGAGTAGAGCGCCCCGATCCCGGCCGCCCCGAGGAGCCAGGCCAGCCCGTAGACGGCGGTGAACGTGCCGAAACCGGCGCCTCGGCGTGACGGCGGCACCAGGTCGGAGACGCCGGCGCGCAGCGTCGACTCGTGCGCCCCGAGCGCCAACCCCCAGAGCACCGCACCGATGACGACCGACGGCACCGACGTCGAGAACGACAGCCACGGCACCGCCGCCGACAGGAACGGGAGCACGACAAGACCGCGCAACCCGACCCGGTCGTAGATCCGGCCGAACCCCAACGCGGCCAGCCCGGCGGCTCCCATCGCGGCGGCATAGAGAAGAGGTACGACGTCAGGGCTGACCACGTGGCGGACGGTGAGGTGGTAGGCGAGCACCGCCCAGGTCGAGAAGCCCAGCATCGTGGCGGCGGAGAACGCGCTGTAGATCCAGAACCGGGTGGGCAGGTGGGTGTCGAGCCGCAGCTTCTTCGACTCCGGCACCTCGACCGACGGCTCGAAGTCGCGCGGCTCCGGCGCTGCGACGCGCAGTCGAGCCAGGACTACCAGCGCGACCGCCCCGGGCACCGCGAGAAGGGCGAACACGAGGTGGTAGCTGCCGCCCAACGCCAGGATGCCGGCGATGACCGCGGGTCCCACCAGCGCACCGGAGGAGTCCAGCGCCTCGTGCAACCCGAACCCCTTGCCGCGGCCCATCGCCGCTGATGCGTGCGCCAGCATCATGTCGCGGCTGGGCGCCCGCACTGCCTTGCCGAACCGCTCGCCGTTGTAGAGGACCGATGCCATGACAAGTCCCGACGACAAGGCGAGCAACGGGACGCACAGCATCGTCAGCGCGTAGCCGACGATGGTCTGCGGCCATGGCCGGCCGGTGCGGTCGGCGAACCGTCCGGTGAACAAGCGGAGCACGAGAGCGGTCGCCTCACCGATGCCGGTCACGACACCCACGACGGCGGCGGTCGCGCCGAGATGAGCGAGGAAAGGCCCGATGATGCTGCGCGCGCCCTCGTAGACGAAGTCGCTGAGTGCCGAGACCAGGCCGAACCACACGATGAAGCGCAGCGCCGTGATCCGGTTGCCACTCACCGGGTCATCGTGCCCGAAGCGGGCAGGACACCTATGACACCGTGGCGAAGTGAGGCCCGGTAACAGGACCGTGGAGGCCCCAGATGCCCCGTCGTACGCCGCTGCTTCTCAGCCTCGCACTCGCTGCCGGTGTCCTGGCAGCCCCGTCCGCCGGCGCGCTGACGTCTTCGCCGGCATCAGCCGGCGCGCGGGTGCACGTTCGGCACGGCATGAAGCCACAGGTGACCGCGGTCTTCCCGAACAACCGGTTCACCGTCCATGACGCGCGACAGATCACGGGGCGGCGGGTGCACATGCCGGTGCCGCACTGCACTCGGCATACCTACTCGATCTGCGATGGCGCCAGGCTCCTCAACACCCTCGACGGCTTCGACCTGCAGCCTCGTGTCTACGTCCCGTTCTCCGGGCCCATCAACGTCAAGACGGTGACACCGCGGACGGTGTATGTCAGTGGTCCCGACGGTCGGGCGGGCATCTACCAGATCGTGCTCGGCCCGCGTAGCCACATCCTCGAAGGCACCGTCGACCGGCAGCTCGCCGAAGACACGCGCTACACGCTGGTCATCACCCGCGGTGTCCGCGACACCAGCGGCCGCCGCATCGCCAAGGCGGTCCGGGTGCACTTCACCACCGAGTCGGCGACCCTGCCGCTCGATCACATCCGGCGCTCACTTGATCGCGGTTCGGCGTACGAGCAAGCGGGCATCGGGCCCGCGCAGCGAGGACTGTCGTTCTCGCAGGGCAACCTCACGACCGTGTTCGCGGGTTCGTCCGTGGTCCACGAAGGCATCTACCGCAACGACCAGACGAAGGCAGACCCGGCGAAGCCACTGTCGTCCAGCCTCGTCCCCAACCTCGTGGATCCCGGAACCGTCGGCTGGTACGCCTTCGGCTCCTACCTCGCACCGCAGTTCGTCACGCGCGACGCGGTCATCCCGCCAGTACCGACCAGGCGGACGCCGCCGGCCCGTCGGGCCGCGCGGCTGGGCTTCGCGATGCTGCTGCCCGAGGGCACCCCGCCGGCCGGTGGCTGGCCCGTCGCCGTCTACGGGCCGGGCTTCACCCGCTCCTACTTCGACCTCTATGTCACGGCCGACCACAATGCAGGACTCGGGATCGCCACGATCGCGATCGACCCGCTCGGGCACGGCTACGGGCCCAAGAGCTCGATCACGATCAACCACGGCACGCCGGCGGCTGTCACGTTCAAGTCCTACGGTCGCGGGTCCGACCGCGACGGCGACGGCAAGATCCTCGAGAGCGAAGGCGTCCAGCCGACCGACCACAAGGTGTTCCGCAACGGCAAGCTGGTGGGCGACCGACCCAGTCACAACTCGCTCGTCGGGCTCCGCGACGGCCTCATCCAGACGACGGCCGACGTCATGACGCTCGTGCGCGCGGTCGAGCGAGGCGTCGAGGTCCCGACAGATGCGGGCAATGTCGCGCTGTCGAAGCAGAACGTCGAGTACTACGGCCTGTCCTTCGGCGGCATCTACGGGACGATGCTGTTGGGGACCGACCCGCACGTGAAGGTCGGCTTCCTCAACTCCGGCGGCGGCCCGATTCTCGACATCGCTCGCGAGTCCGGGTTCCGGGATCTTCTGGCCGCGAACTTCAAGATTACTCATCCCAACCTGCTCAACGGCGGGCCCGGACTGAACGGGTTCACCGAGAGCCAGCCGGACGCGACTGATCCACCGATCACGCACCCCTATCCCGGTTCCTTCCGCATCCGCCAGTCGCTGTCGGACGGCAACTGGCTCGAGCGCTCGGGCAGCCCGGAGGCGTTCGCGCCCCTGATCCGGCTGCACCCGCGCTACGCGCCGAAGACAGTCGAGTTTCTCAACGCCTACGGCGACGCGACCGTGCCCAACACGACGATCGGCAACATCATCCGCGCCGGTCACCTGTTCGACCGGCTGACCTACTACCGCAACGACAAGACACCGACGTCGGACACCGACCCGCACGGTTTCATGGCCGACCCGACCCTGGCCGGCCGAAGCGGTGCGGAGGCAGAGCTGGCGACGTTCCTGCAGTCCTACGGCGCGACGGTCATCGACCCGGACGGCAACGGCCCGATCTTCGAAGTACCGATCACGGATCGCCGTGAGCTGCAGTGCCTGCATTACGCCGAACCGCAGACCGGCAAGCCCGCCTATCCGCCCGCCGCCAGCGGCAGCTGCGGGCGGGTGCGGCACTGACCGGACATCACAGCCGGCCGTCCGAGGCCGGTGTCGCATCCGCGGTCGTCAGCAGGTTGGTCGGTGTCACCGGGCCGGTGCCGACGAACGAGAACGCTTGGAGGCGATGAAGCACGTCGTCAGGCTGCAGGCCGAGCCGGGACAGGTCGAGCGTGATCGACACCTCGCCGGTGGCAGTGTCGACCGCACCGTGGAGCGGGAACTCGGCGGGGTAGGTCAGCGCGGCCTCCTTCAGCCCTGACGTGTTCTTCACGCCGACCGGCTCGTTGCCGCCGAAGAAGTCGGGTTGGCCCGCTCGGCCTCCGACGTGCACGCCGGCATACTCGACGCGGTTGCCAGCGGTCCAGAGAACCACCCAGTAAGCGTCGGTCGCATGCGCGGACGGCCCGGTGGTCAGCGCATCGCCGAGACGCGTCGCGTCGTCAACGGTGAACGTCAATGTGCCGGCGACCGGGTCGACGACGGGCAGCGAGGTGAAGTCGAGCGCACCGGCCGCATCTCCCCTGGGTTCTCGGGTCGGCCCGCGAGAGGCCGAACCTTGCCGCATGCCGAAACCGGTCAGCTCGCGGCTAACGACGAGGTAGGGCAGCGGCGGGCTCTGGAGGGAGTCGATGCGGGCGTTGTCTGCGTAGCTCAGGACGAGACCGCCGTTGCTGCCGATCGCCACCTGCAGGAAGTCACCCAAACGGGAATGGTCGCCGGTGCAGGCCAGCGTGCACACCGGGCCGAGGTGGACAGGCACATCGGTCGCAGCCGTCGTCACGAACCGGGGTCGGCGGGCGTGCGCCGTCAACGACCGAGCGATCCAGACCTTCCACGCCGTGGTGTCGTCGGCATAGTCCGGCGAGCCTGCGCCCGCGGCGCCGTACCAGGCGACGGCGACGTCGCCTCGGGCACCTGCGGCCAGCCACGGCAGCATGCCGACGGTCCCGGCCGGGTTCAGCCGCACCGGACGGGCCCAGGTCGCCCCGCCGTCGAGGCTGCGGGAGAGCAGCGTCTGGAAGCTGCCGGCGTCCACCCAGGCCAGATAGACGTTGCCGGCCGCGTCCGCTGCTCCGGCGACCCAGTTGTTCGACGGGTCGCCCGGGCGCTGACTGACCAGCTGGGACTTGAACGTGCGACCCTCGTCGGTCGACCGGGAGATCCAGACACCCTCGTCCGAGCTGTAGGGCTGGTACACCGCCCCTGCTGCGGTGGTGAAGATCGGCCCCGGCACCGGGACGCTACCGATGCCGACTGCACCTGCCGGCGTCCAGGTGCCTCCACCGTCGCGGGTCACGTCGACGTGAATGCGAGCCGGCTTCACGTCCCGGCCGATCGGAAGCTGCCCGGAGATGAGATCGGTGTAAGACAAGTAGGCGTCGACACCGGGGCCGGCGCCGGCCGCGGATGGCGCCGTGGCCAGCCAGGGCCGGTCGTCCTCGGGGCTCGTGTTGGCCACGGCGTGGCACGTCCACGAGCTCCCCTCGTCGGTCGAGGTGGCGACGCTGATCGCGGTGGGCTGCAACGTCGCGAAGTAGACCCGGCCGGCGCGGTCGACGGCGAGATCGCTGTCAGCGCCGCCCAGTGCCCCGAGGCAGGGTGCGGGCGTGGGCGATGCCGTGTCCGCGAACCGCCGGGCGAGAAGCGCGAACGTCTTTCCGGCGTCGTGTGAACGCCAAGCCATGCTGCTCAGGTCCTGCACGCCCCAGGGGGCGTTGACGTAGACGTCGCCCGACGGCAGGAGGGCGATCCCGGGCTCATTCGTGACGATCTGGGGGTCGACGAGACCGTCGCGGAAGGTCATCGAACCCGGTGCCCTGCTGGCGGCGGGCGCGGGCAGATGAGTGAGAGACGCGGTTCCCGCGAACGTCGCGGCGGTCGCCGCGAAAGCTGCCACGTGCACCGAGTAGACCCCCGCCGCCGGACGGTCGAGATAGATCTGCTGATGCGACCGTCCGCCGTAGACCTCCTGAGCGACCTCGCGTCCGGCCGGATCCAGCACGTGCAGGTCCAGCTCCGTGTCGGGCGCCGCCCACTCGATCCGGATCGTCACGCCACCGGGGTGGGTCTTCCAGTACGACGCGGGCACTGCCACCGGCAGCTTGTAGTCGCTGCATGTCGGCGGCGTCGCGGTGCAGCCTCCGGCGGCGCTTCCCGAGAGCGGCCCGCCGCTCCAGGCCAGCACGGGCTTGTCCGGTGACAGCGAGTCGGCTGGCGAGGAGGCGGTCGCCGACACCGACAACAACGCCGAGGCGAGGACAGCCGGCACCACCGCCAGCCGTCCTCGCCTCATGGCGCTCACGGTCAGGTTCAGCCGATGTTGATGCCGGCGACGCGCGGGTCTCCGGCGGTGATGTTGTTGACGGTGACCTGCAGTGCTGTCCCGGCCGGCGCGAACGAGTAGCAGAGCGTCGTGGGGCTGACAGCGCACGGCGGGATGGCCGTGGTGTTGTTGCTGTCGTCCTGCTTGAACACGGTGGGCACACCGTTGGGGTTGCAATGCGACTGGTCGCACAGCAGCGTCAGCTTGGCGGCGTGTGCTGCGTCGTAAGGCGCCGGCACCGTGTCGAGCTGCATCGCGAAGGTGCAGGGAACGGGACCGGTTGACCCGGGGCACACACCGGGGTCTGCGAGCGCGTGCATAGAGTAGAACTGTCCACCGGTTACCGAGGTCGCGGGGAAGTTGATGGTGCCGACGAGCCAGGCCGAGGAGTTCGCGGCCGCGCCGGTGGAGACGCTGCTCGCCTTGTTGTAGTTGATGAAGTTGGTGCCGCACGACACGTCACCAGCCGGGCAGCCCGCGGTGTTGGGGCTGCCGGTCGTCGTGCGCTGACTCGTGGGGTCGAGCACGAAGTCGTTGCCCGTGCCGTTGTAGTCGTTGGATTGCTTCGCCGTGGAGCCCCAGGTGCTGGACCCCGCAGAGCTGGGCGTCTGCGCGGTGAACGCCAGCGTGACGAAGCTGCCGGTGGGAAGCGCCAGATTGCGGAACTGGATCTGGTTGCCGACCTGTGTCGCCGTACCGCGGCTGGGTGTGCCCAGGTGCGTGATCGTGTAGCCCGTCGGAGCGGTCAGGTTGGAGGAGCCGAGTGCCTGCCCGCCGGACTCGTTCGTGATCTTCGCCGTGAACTGGACCGTCGAACCGGCGACGAACGTCGTCGGTGCCAGGTCGGCGCGGTAGCACTTGATGGCCGGAGACGGGCAGACGGCGGCGTTGGCCGCCGGTGCGGTGGCCAACATCACGGCCGGAAGGACCGCGGTGGTGGCGACGGTCGCCACGATCAATGAGCCGACCGTGTGTCGCTGCTTGTGTCTCGGCGCATAGCCCGGGTGCATCCTCATGAGTCCCCCTCGATCGATGTGGGCTGGCTGGCGCAGACGATGAGGGAAATCGTGCGGATTTGCCGGAAAGATCCGCTCGTCGGTCGTGAAGGTGACAGAAGTGGCCAGCGAAGCGGACGGGGCGTCGGGCCGGGTCACATGCTGGCTTCCTGCAGCCGAGATGGCTCGTCGAGCGAGGAGTCATGGAACCCCACCCCACGGGATCTCCAGCGCGCCTGTCGCGGTATCTGCCTCGACCCGCTATCGCCTGGTTGGTCGAGGAGCCCGGGCTGCAGGTCCGCGCTGTCGACGGCACGCTCGTGTTCGCTGACATCTCGGGGTTCACCGCGCTGTCGGAACGGCTGGCGAAGCAGGGGCGCATCGGCGCGGAGATCCTCGCCGACACGATCTCGTCCTGCTTCACCCGGCTGCTCGCCGCGGCCTACAGCAACGGCGGATCGCTGCTGAAGTTCGGCGGCGACGCGCTGCTGTTGCTGTTCACCGGCGATGACCACTGCCGCCGGGCGTGCCACGCCGCAATGGGGATGCGTCGCGAGCTCCGAGGGCTGGGTGCCATCGACGGGACAGCCGGTCGCACCCGACTGCGGATGTCGGTGGGGGTGAACACCGGAGCGGTCGACCTGTTCCTGGTCGGTGATCGCCACCGTGAGTTGTTGGTGAGCGGCCCGGCCGTGACCGACGTCGTGCGCATGGAGTCGGTCGCAGACAAGGGCGAGATCGTCGTGAGCCCGGCTGTCGGCGCGCGGCTGGCCCCGGGTTGTCTCGGGCCGCCGAAGGGCGAAGGGTTGCTGCTACGCCGTGAGCCCGCGGCGATGCTCCACACCGACGCGCCCCCGCGCGTGGAGGCCGACGCAGACGTGCTGGCGGCGGGACTGCCACCATGGCTGCGGCAGCTTGCACTGTCCGAGAGCGCCGACCCGCAGCACCGCAATGTCACCGTTGCCTTCCTGAAGTTCCAGGGCACGGACGAGCTGTTGCGGACCGCCGGTCCGGCGGCAGTCGCCGACGCCCTGCACGACTTGGTGACGGATGTGCAGCAGGCCGCCGAGCAGAACGACGTCTTCCTGCTGGGTTCGGACGTGGACAAGGACGGCGGCAAGCTCATCATCGTCGGCGGCGCGCCACAGGCGACCGGACACGACGAGCAGGGCGTGCTCTGCGCAGCCCGTCAGATCATCGAACGCGAGCGGGTGCTGCCCGTCCGCGTGGGGGTCAATGCCGGCGCCGCCTTTGCCGGTGACATCGGCCCGTCGTACCGGCGCACCTTCACGGTGATGGGCGACACCGTGAATCTTGCTGCCCGCGTGATGGCGCACGCGAAACCCGGCACCGTGCTCGCGACCAGCGCTGCGCTGGATCGATGCCGGACGACATTCCGGGTCACGCCGGTCGCCCCGTTCCTCGCAAAAGGAAAGACGGCTCCCGTGGAAGCGGCGGAAGTAGGTCCGGCCGCGGACCCACCGGCGATCGACACTGACGGCATCGGTCCGATCGTCGGCCGGGAGCGCGAAGTGGCTGTGCTGCAGTCGGCCTGGCGTGCCGCCGCCTCCGGCGCAGGGCGCGCGGTCGTGCTGGTCGGCGAGCCAGGCATCGGGAAGTCCCGGCTCATGGTCGAGACGCAGCAGCTGGTCGCGGCGTCGACGCTGAGTGTGGTCTGCGACCAGTACGCCGTGAACACGCCCTACGCCTCAGCACGACAGCTGGTTCGCCAGGCACTGGGATGCACCAACGCCAGCGACGAAGGGTGCGTCCAGCGTCGGTTGCGTGAGGTGCTCGACGGTGCGGATGCGGAGCTGCGCCGGTTCGCACCGCTGCTCGGCCTGGTGCTGCGGGTCGACCTTCCCATGACGGCGGAGGTCGCCGACCTCGACGATCGCTTCCGCCGAGCCCGGCTCGAGCAGACGGTGGTCGACCTGCTCCGAGCGCTGCTGCCCGAACCGACGTTGATCACCATCGAGGACGCCCACTGGATGGACGAGGCTTCCGCGCACCTGATGTCGCGGATCCTCACCGATCTGAAGCGGCTGCCGTGGTTTGTCTGCGTGACCCGCCGACCGGTTGCTCGCGGGTGGCAGCCCGCGGCAGGGCCGGCAGTCGAGGTCATGGAGCTGGAACCGCTGCACCCCCACGCTGCGACGGCACTGGCGGAGCTGCTGGCGACCAAGCACTCGCAGCTGGCGCCCGAGCTTGTCGACGACGTCGTGGCCAGGGCCGGCGGAAACCCCCTCTTCCTCGCCGAGCTCATGGCCGGCCTCGGTTCCTCCGCCACGGCAGAGCTGCCCGACTCCCTCGAGGGCCTGATCCTGTCTCGCATCGACGCGCTGCACCCGGACGACGCCGCCCTGTTGCGACGCCTCTCCGTTCTCGGCGCCAACTTCACCTACGCCCTGGCCCGGGACGTCCTCGGCGACCAACTCGTTCCGGCGCCCGTGGACGCGGTGTGGTTGCGGCTGGCCGAGTTCATCGATGTCGCCCGGGGCCGGCAGGTGGGGTTCAAGCACGCCCTGCTGATGGATGGCGCCTACAACAGCCTGCCGTTCCGCGTCCGCGAGAAGCTGCACGCCAAGGTGGGCGACTGCCTCGAGCGGGAGCCGGCGACGGCCTCCGGTGAGAACGCGGAGATGTTGTCGCTGCACTTCTACCAGGCCCGCCGATACCAGAAGGCCTGGCGTTACTCACGGCTAGCCGCCGAGCGGGCACTGGCTGTCTATGCACATGTCGAGACCGCTCGGTTCTACGAGCGGGCGGTTGATGCCGGCCGTCGAAGTGGTTGCGTGCCCGACGATGAGCTGTCGGCCGCCTACGAGGCGCTGGGCGACGCGTGCCGGCGGATGGGGGAGCTCTCCCGTGCGGATGGGGCCTATCGGACCGCCCGCCGGCTCGCACCCGCCGACCCTGTGGTGCAGTCCCGGCTGCTGCTCAAGCGGGCCGGTGTCCGGCAGCAGGAGGGATCCTTTCCACAAGCCCTCAGATGGCTGCACCGCGCAGACCAGCTGCTCGTGGCAGGTAGCGGCAACGGGCTCGGCCGTCAGCGGGCTCAAGTGGCCGTGGCGCGTGCGTCCGTGTTCAAGGACCAGGACCGCCCGCGTGAGCTGGTGCGGTGGTGCCAGGTCGCTCTTGTCGAGGCCGAGCGCGTCGACGACAAGCGGGTACGCGCACATGCGGCGTTCCTGCTCGACCACGGATTCGTCCGATTGGGTCGCGCGGAGCTGGCCCAGAACTCGCGACTTGCACTGTCGCTCTACGAGGAGCTCGGCGATTTCTGGGGCCAGGGATCGGTTCTGAACAACCTCGGCATCCGTGCCTACTGGGCCGGACGCTGGGACGAAGCCGTCGAGCTCTACGAGCGAGGTGGCGCAGCATATGAACGGATCGGTGACCTCAACTACGTGGCCTATTCGCGGGTCAACGTCGGCGAGATCCGCTCGGACCAAGGGCGGACCGACGAGGCCGCGGCGCTCTTTGCCGCCGCTCGCAGCTCGTGGGAGCGGATCGGCGATCGCGCCGGGATCGCGTTCGTCTTGAGCAACATGGGCCGGCTGGCCACCCGCAGTGAGCAGTTCGACGAGGCGCGAGCGCTGCTGACGACGGCGCGCGATCTGAGCCAGTCCCTGGGCTTGCCGG
Source organism: Frankiaceae bacterium (assembly GCA_030840615.1). GTDB lineage: Bacteria > Actinomycetota > Actinomycetes > JAFAQI01 > JAFAQI01 > JAFAQI01. The sequence continues at coordinate 16,335 of JAVEEE010000214.1, forward strand.
CCGACGTCCTCGAGGCGGACCTCCGGCTGACCGAGTGCTGCTGTCACGCCGGTGACACCGATGAGGCGCTCGACCTTGCCCAGCGGCTGTCGCCGCGCGTGCAGCCGCACTCCATCCACTCCGCGATGCTGTCGCGGTTGGCCGGGTTCGCTGCCTTGCAGCAGGGCCGCCGCTCCGACGCCCGTGCCCATCTGGAGGTGTCGCTGCTGGAGGCGAGAACCGCGCAGGCGCCGTACGAAGTGGGAAAGACGTTGCGTGCGCTCGCTTACCACGACGTCGCGGTCGGTGTTGACCCGATGCCCCATCTGACCGAGGCAGAGCGGGAGTTGAGCCGGCTCGGAGTCGTCGCCGTCGATGAGCCCGCTGCTCTCTCGCTGGACCCGCCGGCGCCCCTGATCCCGGGGCAGACCGCGCGGTCGGCCGCGCACCCCGCGCCTTCACCAAAGCGCGTGCCGTCGTGAAAGAGAAATTGCCGCCATGATGGAGGCATGGTCGACGTCGACGAGGAGACGTTCGGACGGCTGGTCGAGGAGGCGTTGGACAGCATCCCGCCCGAGCTCGGCCGTTTCATGCGCAACGTCGCTGTGGTGGTTGAGGACCGTGGTGCGTCACCCAACCTGCTCGGGCTCTACCACGGCGTGCCGCTGACCCAGCGGACGACGTCGTACTCCGGGTTCCTCCCGGACCGCATCTCGATCTACCGCATCCCGATCACGCGGCGCTGCCGCGATTTCGAGCAGGTCGTCGCTGAAGTGCGCCACACGGTGATCCACGAGATCGCGCATCACTTCGGCATCTCGGACGAGCGTCTCGACGAGCTCGGGGCCTACTGATGCCGGAGCTTCCCGAGGTGCAGGCACTCGCCGACTTCCTCACTCAGCGCGCAGTCGACCGCGTCGTCGCACGGGTCGACGTCGCGTCGATCAACGTGCTCAAGACGTTCGACCCCGCGGTCACGTCGTTGCAAGGCCTGGCGCTGACGAGCGTCACGCGGCACGGAAAGTTCCTCGACCTCGACGTGAGTGGGTTGCATCTCGTCGTCCACCTGGCCCGGGCCGGCTGGCTGCACTGGCGGGACGCGCTCCCGCCGGCACCACCCAAGCCCGGCAAGGGGCCGATCGCACTGCGCGTCCATCTTGACGACAGCTCCGGCTTCGACCTCACCGAAGCCGGAACGCAGAAGAAGCTCGCTGCCTACGTCGTGCGCGATCCGCAAGAGGTGCCGGGTGTCGCCCGGCTTGGTCCCGATCCGCTCGCCGACGACTTCACCGCCGAGTCTCTGCATACCCTGACCAGGAGCGACCGCTCGCAGCTCAAGGGTCTGCTGCGCGACCAGGGAAAGATCGCCGGCATCGGCAACGCCTACTCCGACGAGATCCTGCATGCCGCCCGCATGTCGCCGTTCAAGCCGGCGAGCAACCTCGACGCGGCGGAGGTGCGCGAGCTCTACGACGCCATGCGCGCGGTTCTGACCGACGCGGTCGGCCGCGCGCGCGGCCTGGCCGCGGGCGACCTGAAGGCGGAGAAGAAGCTCGGGATGAGGGTGCACGGCCGGGCCGGACAGCCGTGCCCCGTCTGCGGTGACACGGTGCGGCAGGTGTCGTTCGCCGACTCCGCGCTCGACTACTGCCCGACGTGCCAGACCGGCGGCAAGCCGCTCGCCGATCGGCGGCTGTCGCGACTGCTCAAGTAAGGCGTATGGTCTGCGCGAAGGCACGCGGGAGCTCGGATCCACCGGGCTGAGAGGGCGGCTGTCAGGCCGCCGACCGCAGAACCAGCCGGGTAATGCCGGCATGAGGAGTGGCCATGACGGCAACCGTCGAACGCGTCTCCACGCTCGACTCGCACCTGGTCGAGCCACCGCTCACTCTGGAGCGCCCGCCGCCGCGCGTGCTCGGCTGGCTCGACCAGATCGGCCTCTGGGCCAACCTGGGCATGTCGATCCTCGGCCCGGCGGCCGCGCTCTACGTCCTGCGGCCGTTCGGATTCGCACCGATGTCCTTCGTCGGTGCGGGGGTCGCGCTGCTGGTCGGCACGATCCTCGGGACCTTCCTGATCGCGGCCGCCGCCGTGCCTGGCGCCGAGACCGGTGCTCCGTCCATGGTGCTGCTCCGCGGGCTGTTCGGCGTGCGGCTGTCCTACCTGCCCACGCTCGTCAACGTCGTCCAGCTCATCGGCTGGGCGGTGTTCGAGATCGTCGTGATCACGCAGGCGTCCCAACAGCTGTTGCCGTGGCACGGCGTTCGTTGGCCCTACGTCGTGGCTGCCGGCGCGCTCACCACCGTGATGGCCATCCGGCCACTCGGCGTCGTCCGGGTCTTACGGCGCTACGCGCTCGTGTTGGTGGCGCTCGCCACGATCTATCTCTACGTACAGCTGCTACGCCACCCGATGCCGTCACTCACACACGGGTCGTGGTCGGGCTTCTTCCCGGCGTCGGACTCGGTGATCGGTGCCGCTGTGTCCTTCGCGCCACTGGCGAGCGACTACAGCAGGCACTCCAGGTCGCGGTCGGCGGCCTTCGGCGGCGCGTTCGTCGGTTACTCCGTCGCGTCATTGGCGTCGTACGTCCTTGGGTTGGTGGCGTTGGCGACGGTCGTCAAGGCCAGCTCCGCGTCGCTGCAGACGGACATGTTCGCAGCGTTCATCGCGGTGCCGGTCGGATGGTTGGCGTTCGGTGTCCTCGTCGCCCGCGAGCTCGACCAGTCGTTCATCGACAGCTACTCGACGGTGATCTCGGTGCAGAACGTGTTCCCGCGCTTCGACCGGCGGATCCTTGCCATCGTCATCGGAGCAGCAGCGACGGTGTTCGCCTTGGCGCTGTCGATCGAGGACTACTACAACTTCCTGCTGCTCCTCGGCTCCGTGTTCGTGCCACTCACGGCGGTGCTGCTGGTCGACTACTTCACGGTCGGTCGCACCCGCTGGGACGTGTCGGAGTCTGCGCCGGCCAGGTGGCTGATGGTCGCGCCATGGGTTGCCGGGTTCGTCACCTACCAGCTCGTGAATCCGGGCTATGTCACGTGGTGGGTCGGCCGCTGGAGCACGGTCAGCGGCTGGCTGCACTTCACTCCGCACAGCTGGATGAGCGCGTCGGTGCTGTCCTTCGTCGTGGCTGCGGTGTTGACACCGATCTTCTCCGCGCTGGACCGCCGTTCCCGCCGCAGCGCTGCGGGTGACACCCTCTCGGTATGAGGCTCAACCGCGGGCACCGGTTTCTCGCCTACGGTCTGGCCGGCTGGTGCAGCGAGATCTTCTTCACGGGCCTGCGCAGCCGAGGCCGCGACGGCAACTGGCGCCTCACCGGCCATACCTACTTGTGGATGCTGCCCATCTACGGCGTTGCGGTCATCCCGTTCGAGCCGGCACACGATGCGGTGCGGGCCGCAGGTTGGCCGTGGTGGCAACGCGCGATCGGCTGGACCGCTGGGATCTACGCCGTCGAGGCAGCGAGTGGCGAGCTGCTGCGGGCTACGACAGGTGAGGTGCCGTGGGACTACTCCCGTCCGCGCGGGCGCAAGCCGGCGCCGGCGAACTGGCGCGGCCTGATCCGCCCCGCCTATGCGCCGGTGTGGTTCGCCGTCGGGCTCGGGATGGAACGCCTGCACGACCTCCTCGACCGCATTGAGGTCGAGCGCGACTGATCGCGTCGAATGCGAGACTTGCCGCTGTGCGTTGCTCGCGAGGCATGCTGGCCGTCGCCGCGCTGGTCCTGACGGCGTGCGGCACGCGCCTGCCCGACTCCGACTTCGTCCGCGCGCAGGGGCAGGTGGTCGGTCCCGGCGTCACGCCCGGCGCCACCTTCAGCCCGGGTGCCGCCGGAAGCCCGGCCCCGGGCCACGGGCCCGGGGCGACCAGCGGACCCGGTGGGAGTGGCCCCGGCGGGGGTCCGACGGCGAGCGTTTCCTCCGGTCCCGGTGGCGGCAGCGACCGCCCCAACGCGGCGTCGGACGTGGGTGTCACGCCGACGACGATCACGATCGGCAACATCGTCAGCAAGACCAACCCGTTCGACCCGCGGGCGTTCGTCGGGCCGGCCTACGGGTTGCAGGCGTTCGTGCGCTGGACGAATGCGCACGGTGGCATCCACGGGCGGCAGCTCGTGCTCAAGACCTGTGACGACCAGGGCAGCGGTGACGCCAACGTCAGCTGCGTGCACCAGCTCATCGACCACGACCATGTCTTCGCTTTGGTCAGCAACGCGATCCTGACCTACTCGGGTGCGGACTACGTCAACTCCCGTGGCGTGCCCGACATGGGCGGCCAGCCGATCGACAACGCCTACAACCGCTACCCGCACCTGTGGGACATCTATGGCGAGGACTACCCGCGCGACGGAAGGCAGACGGGTTTCAACGGGACCCTCTACGGCGGCACCGAGGTCTACAAGTACTTCGACCGCAGGTTTCCCAACGTCAGGAAGGTCGCCGGCGTCGTCGAGTACAACCAGGACGCCTCGGAGCGGTTCGGCGACAGCCTCGTCCTCGGCTTGAAGCAAGAGGGTTACGACGTCGTCAAGAAGGTCGTGAACTTCGCGCTCCCGGACTACGACTCCGTTGCCATCGACTTCAAGAACAAGGGAGTCAACTACGTCTACGACACGATCGACCGCGAGGGCAACGTGCGGCTCTGCAAGGCTCTCGACGACAACGGCGTGACGTTGACGGCCAAGGTGCTCACGACGCAGAGCTGGGAGC
>JAVEEE010000217.1 GCA_030840615.1 Frankiaceae bacterium
CGTTGCCGACCGACACTCCGTGTGGGTCGATCCCGGATGCCTTCTGGACCTTGCCCGACGGCACGGCCTACGGCACCTACATGGGTGGTCCGGTCGCACCGGGAGCTTGCTCCTACACCGACGGCCAGACGCGACTGGGCAACGGCTACGGCGGATCGCCCGGCGAGATCGTCCACTTCGCTCCGGACGGCACCGTGCTGTCCGAGGAGCCGGCGGCCTCCGCGTCCAGCGAGGACCCGGCTCTGTGCCCGAACTACCCGCCGATTCCCGGGCAGGCGACCTGCGCCAACCCGCACGGCATCCAGGTGCGCAGTGACCTCAAGCGGATGGTCGTCAGCGACTACGCCGAGCCGCGCAACATCGTGCTCGACCCGGTGAAGCCACAGGACAACAAGCTGTTCCGCAGCACCGTGCGCATCTTCGACATCAGCAAGGAGAACACCCCGACGCTGGTCTCGGTGTCCACGATGCCCAACGGTCCTCGCACCGAGCGCAACCCGGGCCACGACGAGCCGACCGGCATCATGGAGACGACCGTCACCAACCTGCCGCAGCACAAGGGCGCGTTCGCGGAGTCGATGTGTGGTGGCGTCATCTACTACACGCCCGACATCACCGCGAAGAACCCGAAGTGGCGGGAGGTCTTCGACGACACGACGGCAGCGAAGCACATCAACCCGGATGTGACTGAAGGCGCCGGCTGTGACGGTGGCGGTTGGCTGCAGACGAGCCCGGACGACAAGTACCTGTTCCACGCGGTGATCGGGCGCAACGCCGGCTCGCTGTCCGTGGACGACACCGGCTCACCGAAGATGGTCTACGCGCTGGACATCCGCAAGCTCCTTGCGGCCGGCGACACGACCAAATGCAGCATCGACGACATCCACGAGGTCTACTCGGGTGGACAGGAAGCTGACTGCCCGGGCGTCGCGAGCGTTCTCCCGGTCAGCGACGGCACGTCGGGCGGACCGCACTGGGGCGCGCTGGACAACTTCAAGCGCTCCGCTGACGGATCGTTCGTCGAGACCAACCAGCCGAACCGGCTTGCCTACTCGAACTACTTCGTTGCACGTACCGGTGTCGACGGCAACCACAAGGTCTGCATCGCCACCATCGGACCGGACGCTCAACTGACGCCGGACCGCACGTTCATCGACGAGAACGACGGCACGCCGTGCGTCAACTTCAACCGCACGAACTGGCCGCACGGCGCCGAAGGCAACGCGAAGCCGCACTCCGAGATGTTCGTGGTCTCCTGACGATGCATCTTCCGTCCGTGGTCCTGGTCCAGCACCTGCATGCGGGTGCTGGTCCAGGACCCGCCCCTGGTCTCCCGCTGCTCGCCACCGCCGCGTTGTACGTCGCGGTTGCCGCAGCCGGGTTGCTCCTCGCTCCACTTCTCACCCGCATCACCGGTCGAGCGCGGTCGCGTCGCATCGTGCTGTCGGTGCTGGCTCTCGCCTACGCGGGGCTGCTCGCGGCGATGACCGCCCGCGATGAGGTCGGCGTCGCGGTGCTTGCCGCGGCCCTAGCTGCAATCGCTGTCGGCATGGCCTCCGCGCTGCGTGGCGCCGCCGGTGACCAGGCCGTCGCCGGTGCAGCTGTCCTGGTCGTCCAAGCGTCGTTCGTCGGCACTACCGACGGCCTCGCGCACCTGTTCGTCGTCAGCGCGCACCTGGTCGCCGCCGCGATCTGGCTCGGTGGCGTGCTGCACCTGGCCATCGTCGCGACCCGCCGACCGGATCGGTGGATGCTCGCCGGCGGCATCCGTCGCTTCACGCCGTATGCCCTCGGCAGTGCACTGGCTCTCGCGGGCACCGGTGTCGTGCTACTGGTCTTCCACAACGTCGGGCTCGCCGCGCTCACCTCGACCGGCTTCGGCGCGCTCGTGCTCACCAAGGGCGTGTTGCTGGTGGTCGCGGGAATGCTCGGGCTCGCGCACCGCAGGGCCGCCGACCGTGCAGGGCTGCGCCGCCGGCCGGTCCTGTTGCGCATCGAGGCCGGTGTGCTCTCGTCCGCGCTCGGCTGCGCCGCCGTGCTCACCGGTATCGCTGACCCGCAACCTGTCGTCAGCCTTGCTGCGCCCGGCTTGTCCGTCGTAAGGCTCGGCGACGCCGACCCGGTCGCGCTGTTCGTCGTGTCGACCGCCCGTGACCGCGGGCTTCTCCAGCTCGCCGGCGACGAGTCGCTGCGCGTCTTCGACCGCGTCGAAGGCCGGGCGCATGACCTCGACCCCGGCGACGTGCTGCCCGTCGGACTCGTCGACTCGAAGGCCGCGCTGGAGGTGACCAGCGGCTCGAGCACGGCGACCGTGCGGCTGCCGGCAACGGCGCCGACGCCGGTGACGGCCCGGGACTCGATCACGGCCGACCAGACCGGCTGGATGCGCTACCAGCTCGGCCGCGCCCTCGCTGTTCAGACCTATGGCGCGCACGCATCGGCAAACGTCGCCTGCGCCGCGCTCGGTTCCCGAGCCGACGGCGTCGGTCTCGGACGAGCACTGCGTGCGGCCGGCGTACGGCGGGTGTCCGTGGTCTCCGACCGCACCTCCCGCGCGCATGCGCTTCTGCGTGGTTTGCGGGAGGCGGGGGTCGCGGTGGTTCACGACGCGATGACGTTGGTCCTTGCCTCCGGAGCCTCCGACGCCCGCGCTGCGCTCACCCGGGTCGCCGGACGCGGCGAAGCCGCAGACCGATCCGTGCGGGCGATCTATCTCGCGCCCTGGCTGCTCGACGGCAGCCTGCTGTCGATGTCGTCGGCGTTGCGCCTGCCCCCGGTCACGGTCGCCGCGCCGGTCGACCCGATGTCGCCCGTGGCCGATCGGTTCCGCGCCGACCTCATCTCCGCCGGGGGAGGGGTCGCGCCGTCGCTGGCCGGTCTCCTCGGCTATCTGTCGGTCGCCGAAGCCGGGTCGGCTGCAGCCCCTGCTCTCTCCCTCTACGCCGCCACGCCGGTCGGCTTCCTGCCTGGCGTCCTCGACGCCTGGCACCAGCACCGGACCGACGGCTGGTTCGCGAACGGAACCCTCGTCGCAACCACGAACGCCATCCCGCTGAGCCACGACTGCACGCCTTTATCCACCTGACCGCAATCCCTGAGACCCCACTTCCCTGAGACCCCAATTTCGGAGACGGAGTCCTTTCCATGCATTTTCCCTCTCGACAGAACTGGCCCCGGTGGGCCCGCGCCGCGTCGTCGGCATGGGTGCTCTCACCGTTGCTGGTGCTCAGCCTTCTTGTCGTGTCGTTCGTCGGCTACGGCGCATGGACGCGCAGCCAACCGACGCACTACTCGCGGGGCGGTGATGCCTTCGCCGCGACCGGTCTGCCCGGCGCGCAATCGTCACCGGGCACGAAGACCTCGCCCGGCGCTGATCACGGGCGACCCGCTGGTGCGAAGAAGCACACATCGCCGACCTCGGTCACCGGCGGCACCACCGGTCGGCACGTGTCGACCGGCGGAGGCCCGGTGAGCAGCGGCCAGTCCTCGTCAGGTGGGCACACCGGCTCGACACCGCCGCCGAGTGACGGGGGGCCGGTCTGGAACACACCGCGTAGCGGCTCCTACACCCTGGCCGTCTCGGGTAAGGAACACGTCCGGTTCGGACCGTTCTCCGCCTGCACCAACACGTTCCCGAGTCGCTCGCAGCTCGTCGTACGCCCGGCCAGCGGCGAGCCCGCAGGCTCCTACGACTTCGACCTGCGCTTCTACCCGAGCAGTGCCAATCGCCACGACGAACGGCACATCTACCGCTACACCTCGAGCGGCATGTTCCTCTCCTTCGAGCAGGCGACCGTGACCTGCGGTGGTGTGAAGCAGTCGTCGAGCGTCAGCTACTCACCGACACAACAGCGGGCGCCGCTGCCACTTTCGGTCGGCGCCACCTGGCACGACCACGGCGGCGACAACGCGCGCACCGAGGACGGCACGGGCAAGGTGGTCGGCACCGCAAACCTGACCGTGGGTGGGCACACCTATCGCACCTACGTCATCGACTCGCACCTCAACATGACCGGCGACGAGACAGGCAGTCGCGACCAGCGGTGGTGGTATTCGCCCGATATCGGGATGCCGCTCAAATGGACCGAGTCACTGTCGGGCAAGCGTTCCGGCGCGACCTACAGCGAGGACGTCACGGTGACGGTGGTGGCCACCCCGTGACGACCGCGGTGGCATCGGCGTCGGCCACGAGCCGGCCGAGGTTCTTCTCGTTTCCCGACCCGGTGAACGAGAACGCGGTCCGTGTCACGGCGGCAGGTGTCGCCGTGCTCGCGCTGTTCGCCGTCGTGACGCAACGGCCGGAGCTCTTGGTGGCGATCGCCTACGGGTTTTGTGCGCGTGTGCTCGCCGGCCCTCGGCTGAGCCCGTTGGCGTTGCTGGCAACCAAGGTGATCGCGCCGCGGCTGCGGGCCACGCCGCGACTGGTGTCGGGGCCGCCGAAGCGCTTCGCGCAGGGCCTTGGCGCCCTCGCGTCCGTCACAGCCGCCGTCCTCTACTACGGTCCGGGCTGGCACGTCGCGGCGTTCGCGCTCGCCGGTGTCATGGTCGTGCTGGCGACGCTCGAGTCCGGACTGCGCATCTGCGTCGGTTGCCTGCTGCATGCGTGGCTGGTCAACCGTGGAGTGATCCGATCGGTCGCCTGCGCCGACTGCGCCGACATCAGCCTGCGCGTCGGCGCCATTCGATGACAACCATCGGCGTGGTCGGCGGCGGAGCGGCCGGAACGATGGTGGTGACCCATCTCGCGCGGACGTGGGACGCGCGGCAACCGCTCAGCATCGTTGTCTACGACACCTCTGCACGGCCGGCCCGCGGTGTTGCCTACTCGACGACCGAGCCGCACCACCTGCTCAACGTGCCCGCCGGTCGGATGAGTGCGGTGCATGACGACGACGGCCACTTCCTGCACTGGTTGCGGAGCCGTGATGCGAAGTCCACGGCTGAGGACTTCCGGCCACGCTGCGAATACGGCGACTACCTCGCCGACACACTCGCCGACCACGCGGCGGCGGTCCGCCTCGTCGTACGGCGTTGCCAGGTCATCGGGGTCAGCCGTGCCGGCGCCGGGGTGCGGATCGAGCATGCCGACGGCGCGGACCGCGTCGACGCCGTTGTGCTCGCCCTCGGGCACGCGCCACCGGCGCGACCACCGGCCGTGGTCGCCCCCGAATCGGCCGGCTACGTGGCCGATCCGTGGGCTCCCGGCGCCCTGC
>JAVEEE010000219.1 GCA_030840615.1 Frankiaceae bacterium
CCCAGCCGAGCGACGCGGGTGTCGCCCGCTGGATCGTGGACCACGCGCCCCGGCAGCTCGGGGCGGGTTGGCGCGTGCAGGTGGCCGCCGCGCCGGACGGCTGGCTCGCCGGCGAGCTCGCCGGGGCGGGCGTCGAGATCCATGGCTGGTCGGCGCGCCGGGAGCCGCACCGGGGCCTGCTCGGCGAGTGTCGGCGGCTGCGCCGAATCCTGGACTCGGTCGATCCGGACCTCGTCCACCTGCACAGCGCGAAGGCCGGTCTCGGCGGCCGTCTGGTCCTGCGCGGTCGCCGGCCGACCGTGTTCGCACCGCACGCCTGGTCCTTCGACGCGGTCAGCGGCTCGACATCCAGAGCGGCCCGGGGCTGGGAGCGGCTGGGCGCCCGCTGGACCGACCGCATCCTCACCGTGAGCACCGCGGAGCGTGACCGAGGGGTCGCGGCCGGCATCGCTGCCGACTACGCCGTCGTACCCAACGGAGTGGACCTCGCCGTCCACCGGCTCGCCGACGCCGCGGCGAGAGCGACCGCGCGGCGCGATCTCGGGCTGGCCGCCGACGTGCCGCTCGTCGTGTGTGTCGGTCGGCTGTCGGCCCAGAAGGGCCAGGACCTGCTCCTCGACGCCTGGCCGCGCGTCCGGGCGGCCGTTCCCGGCAGCTCGCTCGCCCTCGTGGGAGACGGACCGGACGGCGCGGCCCTCGTTCGGCGGGCGGCACCCGACGTGCGGCTCATCGGCGGGTGCGCGGACCCGAGGGCGTGGTACGCCGCGGCAACCGTGGTGGCGGCGCCGTCGCGCTGGGAGGGCATGGCGCTCGTGCCGCTCGAAGCCATGGCTGCCGGCCGGCCGGTCGTGGCGTTCGACGTCACCGGGATGGGCGAAGCGGTGCCCGCCGATGCCGGGCGGGTAGTGGCGGCAGGCGATGTCGACGCCTTCGCCGGTGCGCTCGTCGAGCGGCTGACCGATGCCCCCAGGGTCGAGTCCGAAGGTGCTGCCGGTCGGGCTCATGTCGAGCGTCATCACGACATCGACGCGTTGGCGACGCGGGTGCTCGCTGTCTACGACGACGTGCTCACACGCCGCCGGGCGGCGGCGGCTACTGCGGACGGCGGGAGTAGTAGGTGGCGGAGTAGCCGCTGACCATGTCGCGGGCCCGGTTGAGCACGACACCGAGCACGCGGACCGGCAGGGCTTCGAGCAGCACGGTCGCCTGATGGACGACGTTGGCCGAGGCGCCGTTGGACACGACCATCAGGCAACCGTTGACGAGAGAGGTGATGGTCGTGGCGTCCTCGTTGCCCAACAACGGCGGGCAGTCCACGACGACGACGTCGTAGTCGGCCCGGGCCTGCGTCATCACCTCGGCAAAGGATCGAGCGAGCAGGTCGCCCACGTCGTCGGTCACCGACCCGAGCACGATCGACAAGCCGGGCACCGGGCCGGGTTGCACGCACTGGGACAGCGGTCGCCGGTGATGCAGGACGTCGCCGAGCGTCCGCTCGGACTGCATGTGCAGCGCCGACGCGACCCGCGGCCGGCGAAGGTCGGCATCGACGAGCAGCACCTTGGCGTCGAGACGCGCGATGGCAGCGGCGAGGGAGATGGCGATGGTCGTCTTGCCGTCGCCACTCGTCGGTGACGTGATCGCCAACGTTTGCAACGGTTGTGAGCGCAGCTCGGCATCGAGAAACAGCCGCAGGTTGCGGATCGCCGTGCCCATCGCCGGGTCGTTGAGCGAGTCGATCGGGTCGGTGCGGGCGCTACGCGCCCGGGGAATCCGCCCCACTACCGGAAGCCCCGTGAGCTTGACGACATCCTCCGCCCGGCGGATGCGCGGGCTGCCCCGCTCGACCAGGAACGCTGCCAGCACGCCGAACAACACCGCCAGCAGCAATCCGACCGCGTCGATGAGCTTGCGCCTGGGACCGGACGGGTTGCGCGGAACGGTCGCCGGCGAGACGACGTCGGCCGTGAGCAGCTGATCGGTGGAGGCGTTGACGAGCACCTCGGCGGCAAGTCCCGTCGCGGCTCTGGCCGCATCCGTCGGGTCCTCCAGCTCGACCCGGATGACCAGATTGGTGGTGTCGGCCGGGATCGAGGCGTCGACCGCGCCACCCAGCGTGTGCGCACTCAGCCCGGTGTCGCTCGCGACGCGGCGAACCGTCCGCGCGGAGGTCACCGCGGCGACGTACTTGGGCAGGACGATCCGGATCGTGTCGCCACCGATGTTGACGTCGGCCTTGGGCGTGAACGCCACGACGGCTTCGGCCTGGTAGGTGTCCGGAAGGCTCTGGGCGTAGACGACGGCCCCGGCGAACATCGGCACGGCGATGAGCAGCGCCAGCAGCCAGCGCCGGCGCAGGGCGTCGACGAGCTCAGGCAGCCCGCCGAGCTGTTGCGCCAACACTCCTCCACGCGGACCGCGCCGACCACGACCGGGATGGCCGGGATGCGCCCACGGGCGCGTCGCCAGCGTAGCGACTCCTGGGCATCTGGCCTCGCTCATGCCGCCGAACGGGTGAGTTCATGCTGCTCCCGTTCAGAGACTACGGATAGTGACCGAGGACTAGACCGTGGGTCACTCTCTGTCACGATCACGACTCTCTCGGCTGGTTGTCCGGCTGGTGGCCACGCTGGTGGCGCTGGCCGCGAGCAGCACGCTCTCCCTCGGCACGGGCACCGCTTACGCCGCCGCTGCCGACCCCGCAGTCGGCGTGCAGTTCCACGGCATGTGGAGCGACTACACCGATGCGGAGCGCGCCACCGTCCTCGACGACCTCGCCGCGGCCCACGTGAAGTGGGTCCGCCTCGACGTCTCCTGGGCGATGCTCCAGCCGGACGGCCCCGACTCCTACTCGACCTGGGGCGTGAACTTCGTCGACCGCGTCGTCGACATGGCCCGCGCCCGCGGGCTCAACGTGCTCGTGACGCTCTGGCTGACCCCGGGGTGGGCCAACGGCGGAGCGGGCGAGCGGACACTGCCGACCGACCCGGCGGACTACGCCCGGGTGGCCAAGTGGGCCGCCGGCCATTTCAGTGGCCGGGTCGGGGCCTGGGAGGTCTGGAACGAGCCCAACCAGGACGGATTCATGACCGGCGCCAGCCCGACGGCGTACACCCGGCTGTTGAAGGCGGCGTATGGCGGGTTCCACGCCGGCGACCCCGCCAGCACCGTCGTCTTCGGCGGCCCTGCCTACAACGACACCGGCTGGATCGCGAAGGCCTACGCCGCCGGCGCCCACGGTTACTTCGACGTGATGGCGACGCACCCCTACATGGGTGTTGCGGACCAGGCACCCGAGACCCCGGACGACGGCACGATGTGGACGCTGACGCACGTCGCAGCAGTGCACTCGCTCATGACGAAGTACGACGACGGCAGCAAGCCGATCTGGTTCACCGAGTTGGGCTGGTCGTCACACAGCAACTCCACCATCGACATGAGCAGCGGCGCGGACAACTGGATGCGCGGTGTGACACCGACCGAGCAGGGCGACTACTTCGTGCGCACCATAAAACTGCTCCGCGACGACTACCCGTACGTCACGAACCTGTTCTGGTACAACGAACGCAACGTCGCCACCACCAACATCCAGAACGCCAACTACGGGCTGCTCACCCGCGACCTGCAGCCGAAGCCGGCCTACACGGCGCTGAAGAGCTACCTCGACGGGTCGACGACGGGAACCACCACGGCCCCGCCGCCGCCGGACCCGGCACCGAAGGTCCACAACCCGAAGCACCGCATCCTGCTGCTCGGCGCTCGCCCGTTGGTGAAGATCGGTCGGGCCCTGCGCATCACGAGTCGGCGCTCCGGCTGGCGGCCGGCGCACCGTCCGCTCGGTCTACCGCTCGAACGGCGACCAACGTCATCCCCAGCATTGCCCACACGAACATGAAGATGGTCGGGTTGCGCATGGTGAAGTCGACCAGGCCCTGACCGACCAGCACGACGAGGGCCGCGCCGAACCCCACCGTCAAGGCGCGTTCGGACCTGCTCGACAGCAACGCGGCCCGGCGGATGCGGCGCCCGACCGACAAGGTCATGCCGACGAGCAGCAACGCTGCCGGCAGTCCCATCTCCGCCGCCACCGTCAGCAGGAAGTTGTGCGCGTGCAAGGGCGCGACGGTCTGCGTGTCCGACGCCGACTTCGTCGCGGCGACGACGAAGTTCTCCGGTCCGACACCGAGCAGCGGATGCGTCTCGATGATGTGCACGGCCTCGCGGTAGATGGCCGGACGGTCGTCGTAAGGGTTGGCTGCCGGGG
>JAVEEE010000226.1 GCA_030840615.1 Frankiaceae bacterium
ACGGGCGCGCCCGGCTTGACCGTCTCCGGAGTGTCGACACCGATCACCCGCACCCGGACGGGCGCGGCGGCACCCGCGGTCGTCGCGAGGAACGTGTCGCCGTCGACGACCCGGTCGACCCGGGCCACGAAGGCATCGACCGGGATCGCGGGTGATGTCACCGGCCCCGGATCGACGGCGGGCGCCGCGCCCGGGCCCTTCGTCAGCTGGTGCCCGACGAGGACCGCGGCAACGACGAGCCCGGCGGCGGCAAGGTGACGACGGCGCATCCGCCGATCGTGCCTGCCGCCGCGGACCGTCGTCCGCGTGCTGACCCGGACTGTGGAGCAAGTCCGCCACTGTGGAGCCAGCCGGGGAGGGTGGAGCTACAGCGAGATCGAGGCTTCCGTGACGGTGCCCTGCTCGGCGTCGACCTTCGCGTCAGCCGACGCGTCGCCGCTCGCCAGCGCCCGCAACGTCCACGACCCCGGCCGGGCGAAGAACCGGAAGGCACCGGTCGCGGACGTCACGACCTCGGCCGTGAACTCACCGGAGGAGTCGAGCAGGCGCACGTAGGCGCCCCCCTCCGGCTGCCCGGCGCGAGTGACCGTGCCCTGGATGACCGTCTCAGTTGCCACGTCGATCCCCTCTAACGACAAGTCCTGCACGGGCGCTCCGCACACGATCAGACGTCCTTCTCGATCGGGACGCCGACGAGCGAGCCGTACTCGGTCCACGACCCGTCGTAGTTCTTCACGTTGGGCTGGTCGAGCAGCTCGTGCAGCACGAACCATGTGTGCGCGCTGCGCTCGCCGATGCGGCAGTAGGCGATCGTGTCCTTGCTGAAGTCGACGCCCTCGCCCTGGTAGAGCTCGGTCAGCTCGTCGTCGCTGCGGAACGTGCCGTCGTCGTTCGCTGCCTTCGACCACGGGATGTTCTTGGCCGTCGGGACGTGACCGGCGCGTTGCGACTGCTCCTGCGGAAGGTGAGCCGGCGCGAGCAGCTTGCCTGAGAACTCGTCCGGGGAGCGCACGTCGACGAGGTTCTTCTTGCCGATCGACTCGATCACCTCGTCGCGGAACGCGCGGATCGTGGTGTCCGGCTCCTTGGCCTTGTAGGTCGTCTTCTCGCGCGCCGGCACCTCCTCGACGAGCTCGCGGCTGTCGAGCTCCCACTTCTTGCGACCGCCGTCGAGCAGCTTGACCTGGTCGTGGCCGTAAAGCCTGAAGTACCAGTAGGCATAGGCCGCGAACCAGTTGTTGTTGCCGCCGTAGAGAACGATCGTGTCGTCGTTGGCGATGCCGCGTCCGCTCAGCAGTGCCTCGAACTTGTCCTTGTCGACGAAGTCACGCCGGATCTGGTCCTGGAGGTCCTGCTTCCAGTCGACGCGTACGGCGCCACGGATGTGGTTCTTCTCGTAAGCCGCGGTGTCTTCGTCGACCTCGACGAGGACGACCTTCGGATCGTCGAGATGCTGCTCGACCCAGTCGGCATCGACGAGTACGTCGTTGCGAGGCATGGTGTTCTCCCTAGTTGGCAGGCACGGTTCAGGACGTGCGGGCGAGATATCTGGTCGTGGGACGGCCGAGCAGTCGGGCGAGTCGCAGGTGCACCTCGCAACCGAGGCAGAAGTCGAACGCGGCGTTGAGGAAAGCGGCGGCCAGTGCGACAGCGGTCGCGGCGATGCCGAGGCCGGTGACACCGCTCAGGTAGCCGGCAGCGCCGATCGCGGCGAACGCGAAACCCACACCTTGCGCAAACCGGGGCGGGGCCGGCGCCTCCAACATCCGGGGCGCGACCAGACGAGGCTGCACGAGCCGGCGGTAGAGCACGCCGTAGGGCGCAGCCCGTAACCCGATGAAGGCACCCATCGCGAAGACGACGGCCTGCGCGGCGAGCAGCCAGCCGTTGCCGGTCACCAGCACAACGGCCAGTACGACGGACGTGATGGCGGCGGCGACACGTTGGCCGCGCGGGTCGACGTAACCCTGCATCGGGAGGTGCTCCTGACGGACGGACGGGACTGCGACGGTGTCGGGTCAGGGCATACGACACAGGCAGGTGGCCACGCGGCACAGGTCGACCGCGCGCCGGCTCCACAGGCTTGCCGCGCGAGAGCGCGCGGCGGCTGTGGTGACGTCCATGACAGGGGAGCCTACGTAACCGTTGGTTGCACTCGCAACTGGGAAGAGCTGCCGGCTCATGCGTCGGCCTCGCTGGCGAGCCGCGCCTGGACATCCCTCGGGAGCGGAGCGTCGACAACTTCGGCGAGCGCCGCCAGCACCTCGTGCTTGCGCGGGACACCGCCGGCCCGCCGGCGTTCCACTCCCCGCGCGTCGAGCAGCAGCGTCGTGGGGGTCGCACCGACCCGCAGCCGGCGTACGAGGTCGAGATGGGACTCGGCGTCGACTTCGACGTGCGCGACTCCGGGCACCGTGGCGGCAGCCGCGCCCAGCACCTGGCGGGTCGCCACGCACGGACGGCAGAACGCGCTGGAGAACTGGACGAGCGTGGCCCGCTCGCCGAGCGGGCCACCGAGCTCGGCGGGTGACAGAGCGGCGGTGGTCTCATCGCCTTGCGATCGGCTGACGCGCAACGTGCCGGCCCGCCGGCGGCGCCACCCGGCCCAGGCCGTCGCAGCGACGATCACGACGGCGAGCGCGAGCACGCCGGGCCAGGACATACCCGCCACAACGCCGCCGCGCCGCGATGCCTTCCCCAGGGCCCTCCCGGCAGCCAACCCCCTGGCACCCAAACGATCATGGGGAAGGCGACGGACACACCGGGCGAGTCGGCCGATACGCCCATGATCGTTTGTCGGAATCGGGTCAGGCGGAGGGGACAGCAGCCTCGACCAGCGTCGTGCCCTCGTAGGTCTCGATGAGCAGCCGGCGCAGATGCCCGCGCGGGATCGACGTCGTCCCCTTGATGACCGCGGTGCCGGAGTAGGTCGCCTCCCACGAACCGGCGACGTCACGCGCGCCGGTGTCGGAGACGGCGATGAGACGGCAGCGCTGGCCGGAGGGCACCCCGCGCAACCACAGCTCGAGCGTCGTACCGGTCGACGCCGGCTCGAGGTCGACGCTCATGTGCACCAGGCCCTGAGAGGCGGCGATCTTCTGCCAGTGGGTCGCATGCGCCGACCGCCAGCCCGCGACACCTGCGGTGGTGCCACCTGCCAGTACGACGACAGCAGCAGCGGCGGCCAGCCAGCGGCGGTGCCCGGCCCGGCGGCGGTCGCTCGCCGCGGCCCGGAGCAGCCGCTCGAGCATCGCGTCGTCGACGGGTGGCGGGCCGGTGACGGCCTCCTCGACGGTGAGCCGGGACATGAGACCCGGCAGCGGCGCGAGCGCGGCCAGCTCGTCGCGGCAGGCCGGACAACCGGCGAGATGGTGGTCGAGGTCGGCGCGCTCGCGGGGGTCGAGCGCGCCGACGAGATAGACGCCCAGCGCGACGGTCGCGTCGTGACACGACAACGTCATGAGGTCACCCCCCGCTCCTCGAGCGAGAGTCGCAAGGCACGCAACGCATAGAACGTGCGCGACTTGACGGTGCCGGACGGAACGCCGAGAGCCGCTGCCGCCTCGGCGACGGACCGGCCCCGGTAGTAGGTCTCGACCAGGACCGCGCGATGGTCCGGCGACAGGGTGGCAAGAGCGTCGGCAACGAGCCACGTGTCCAGCGCCTGCTCGATCTCGTCGCCGGCGGGTACGAAGGCGAGCGCCTCGTCACCGACCTCGATGGGACGGGCCCGCCGAGCGCGATGCGCGTCGACGGCGACGTTGCGTGCGACCGTGAACAGCCACGACCGCACCGGACCCCGGTCGGGGTCCAGAGCCTCCGGATGACGCCAGGCACGCAGCAACGTCTCCTGCACGATGTCTTCGGACCGGCCGCGGTCGCCACCGGTGAGTCGCAGCGCATAGGCCAGCAAGGGTGCAGCGTGCTGCTCGTAGAGCAGCCGCAGCGCTTGGTCCTCCGCCGGACTCACTGCCACCACATCACTGTCCACGCACGACGACGATCACCGGTT
>JAVEEE010000247.1 GCA_030840615.1 Frankiaceae bacterium
GTCAGGATGCTGGCCATGATGTTGACGTTGTCGGTCAGGTCCTTCCAGACGCCGCCGACCTCGATCGTGACGGCTGCAGCCTGACCGAGCTTGCCTTCGGTGCCGACCTCGCGGGCGACCCGAGTGACTTCGGAAATGAAACCGTTGAGCTGGTCGACCATGGCGTTGATCGTGTTCTTCAGCTCGAGCATCTCGCCACGCACGTCGGCAGTGATCTTCTTGCTGAGATCGCCGCCGGCAACAGCCCCGATGACACGCTGCATCTCGATCGTGGGGCGCACCAAGTCGTCGATCAGGCTGTTGACCGAGCCAGCGCTGGCAGACCAGCTCTGAGCAAAACCGCCGAGCACGAGCCGCTGCGAGAGCCGACCTTCCTTACCCACCACCTGACTGACTCGGGCGAGCTCAGCCTCGAGCGCCTGGTTGGCGATGATGACGTCGTTGAATCCGTCGGCCACCTTGCCGGCGACCCCGGTCCAGTCCAGTGGCATACGTGCGGTGAAGTCGCCCGCCCTGACCTGGGCTACGACTCCTAGTAGGACGCCGGCATCGATGGTGTCGGCTGCGCCCAGCGTTGTGGCGGGCATGTGGAGCCTCCACGAGGAATTTCGTGATTGCTCACGGGAAGGGGTAGACATCCGTTCCTCAACACGCCATCGGCATGCGTACCTGGAACTGGACTCGGCTCCGTCAAGGAGAAGTGACTATCTTTGCCGGGATGCCGGGACGCCGAGCGCGCAAGGGCAACTAGCGCTTGCGGATCTCGAGCGACTTCTGCTCTTGTAGCAGGAAATCCTCGGGTGCCTGAAAGGTCGAGCTTGGTGTCGCGTCATCGCCTGAACCGACCGCGGGATGCGTTCGGTGCATGTCGGCCATCGTTTCGGCAGAGTAGGAGCGCTCGTCGTAGGTGCACAGGATCGTGGCAGGCGATGACGCGAACGCGAGGTTGACCAGCGACTCGTACCGCATCCACGTGGCGAGCTCGGTAGTGGTGTTGACCGACCAGGCGGCCTCCGCCACGACTCGGATCCAGACCGCGCCGGCGTCGAACTTCTGCGTCACGAACGCGCTGTAGCGGTCCAGGGCTGCTTTGGGCGACCGATACCAGTCGTCCCAGTCCGCGAACTCGACTTCTTCGGACCGGTCGTCAAGTGAGTCGCGCAGCGGTCCCACCTTCGCAGCCGTCACGACCGCGAGGACACTGTGCGACCGTTCGACCCCGTCGTCGATGAAAGACCTCGCCGCCGCGACGAACTCGTCGTCTGCTCCGTAAGTGACGGCTCGATGCTCCAGCAGCTGCGGGGCAATCGTCGTCGTCGTCCCGATGAGGTAGTCGACGCTCACGCCCAGCGCGCCGGCCAATGCCGACAAGCTGCTCAGCCGCACGTCCTTGCGCCGACCCGCCTCGATCTGCGCGATGGCGGACCAGCTGACGCCGGAGTGGTACGCGAGCGCTTCGCGGGTCCACCCGAGTCGCGCTCGGGCGGTCCGCAGGGATTCCCCGATGCGGGACGAAGCCACGACCTCCCCCTCCGACGGCGTCAGGCGACTTTACGCCTCCCATGAGTGTGACACATGACACTGTCATTTGACAGCGCCCGACCTGAGGGGAAATATGAGCGCGTGAGAACGGCGGTGGGCCCGAGGCAATGACCACCCAGGCATATGACGACCAAGAGGCGGACAGCAGTAGATTCGTCTTCTGCGTCATCGGTGCGGACGGCCGGCTCGCCGAGATCAGCGCGAACGCCGCCGAACTGCTGGGGTGGGACGCGAGCCGGCGCGAGCTGAGGCTGCAGGACGGCGTTCATCCCGAGGACGTGCACCTGCTGTCGGCCTTTCTTGCCGCGGACCCGGCGGACCGGCCACCCCCCACCCTCCGGCTGCGCGTTCGCGGACGCGGTGGCGAGTGGATCTGGGTGCGATGCCACTTGAGCCCGCTCGCGGCGCCGCATCCGATCCGCTACGCAGTAGCCATCAACTTGCCCAGCCGGGGCGGGG
The DNA here is from genome assembly GCA_030840615.1 of Frankiaceae bacterium. GTDB lineage: Bacteria > Actinomycetota > Actinomycetes > JAFAQI01 > JAFAQI01 > JAFAQI01. The sequence goes on from JAVEEE010000247.1 coordinate 2,002, forward strand.
AACGGCCGGAAGAACGAGCGTCACGCTTGGAGGGGCACCTGTGGCGGATCGCCCTCGAGGTCCAGGCTGCCGAGATCGGCAGTCAACGCGGGCTTCGTGAAGCATGGTGGTCCGACCCGGCGCTCGCCGGTCTGAGCGAGCGTCAGGCCGAAATCCTGCGACGCATCGTCCGGGGCGAAGCGGTGCCCGAGATCGCGCGGGACCTCGTCATCACCGAGAGCACCGTGCGCAACCACCTGTCTGCCATCTACCGAAAGTTTGGCGTCCACTCCCAGTCCGCACTGATGTTGCGCCTTCTACCTGGGCATGCCCGATGACCGTCGAGGCCGAGCGAGATAGACGAACGACTAGAGATTTCCACCGAATGCCTATGTCCCGTCGGGCGTCGATCGCGGAAGGTAGAGGACAGTTCCGACTGCGGCGGGCACTCACCGGCCCCGAAATCTGAAATGCCGAGGCGTGCCCGTTGAGCCGCACCAGACTCCGCCGAGCGCTTGAAGCCGGCGGGACGGTCACGTTCGAAGTCGACATCCCGAGCGGCAGCATGCTCGTCTCCGAGAACTTCGAAGGCCTCTTCGCCTTGTCGCCCGGAGGCTTTTCGGGTCACTACAACGAGTTCCTGAACCTGATCCACCCCGACGACTCCGCCAAGATGGATCTCCCCGCGCTCCTCGCGGCTAGCTCCGGGGCGCTGTTGGAAGTCGACTTCCGCGCCTTGCTTCCTACGGGTGAGGAGCGCCGCTTCCACGCACGTTGCGGTGTCATCAGCGACGAAGAAGGTCAGCCCGCCGTTGTGCTGGGCGTCGCTATGGACGTGTCCGGCCTGCACGAGGCAGACGCAGCCTTGCGCTTCATGCTGGACACGACCGCCGATGCCTTCGTCGGCATCGACTCCCACGGTCGGGTAACCGAATGGAACGTCTCGGCGGAGCGCCTCTTCGGGATCCCGCGGCGGCAAGCGCTCGGCCGCCCGATGATGGGTCTCATCATTCCGGCTCGATACCGAGATGCCCATGCCGCAGGCGTCGAACGCATCCTGTCCAACGAGGCGCCGCTGGGTGCGGCCAAAGGACCGGTGGAGCTGTCGGCGATGCGAGCGGATGGCTCCGAGGTCCCGGTTGAGGTGAGCGTGCACACCGTGCCCTTGGGCGGCGGTGTGGTCTTCCGGGCGTTCATCCGCGACATCACCCGTCGCAAGGAGCTCGAGGCAGCCCTCGTGAGCCAGGCTCTGGCGGACTCGCTCACCGGCCTTCCCAACCGCGCGCTGCTGGCCGACCGACTCGAGGTGGGCCTCGCGCGGATGGCGGTGACTCGCATGCCGGTGACAGTCCTGTTCGTGGGCGTGGACCGCTTCAATGCCGTCAACGACACGCTCGGTCACGGTGCCGGCGACCAGCTGCTCCAACAGATCGCCGAGCGATTCAAAGCGGCGGTGCGACCGACCGACACACTGGCCCGCTTCGGCGGTGACTCCTTCGTGGTCTTGTGTGAGAACACGAGCGAGCTGCAAGCGGTACGCATCGCGCAGCAGTTGATGGACGTATTGCGTCCGCCGGTCGTCATCGATGAACGTGAGTTGGCAGTCAGCGCCAGCATCGGTGTCGCGGTTGCCAAGCATTCAACGCGCCGAGCCGACGAGCTGCTCGGTGATGCCGACGCGGCCATGTTTCTGGCCAAGCAGCGGGGGAGGGGCCGGGTCGAGTTCTTCGACCGTTCGATGCGGGCTCAAGCGGTCGCACGCATGGACCTGGAAGGCGAGCTGCGCCAAGGCCTCGAACGAGATGAGCTGCGGGTCTGGTTCCAACCGGTCCTCTCCATCAGCACTGGTCAGGTCGCAGGCGTCGAGGCGCTGCTGCGCTGGGAGCATCCGACCCGGGGCCTCGTGCCCCCCGCTGTGTTCATCCCCGTCGCCGAGGTCAGCGGTCTCATCGTTCCGCTGGGTGTTCGGGTGTTGCGGGGTGCCTGCCGACAGATTGCCGCCTGGCGGTCGGGCGGAGCTGATGGCATGGACGCGTCTCGATTCGCCCACCTCACCGTGGCGGTCAACCTGTCAGGTCGCCAGCTGGTCGAACCCGACATCACCGACCTGGTGGCCCAGATCCTGTCCGAGAACAAACTGGAGCCGAGTGCCTTGTCGCTCGAGATCACCGAGAGCGTGCTCATGGAAGAAACTGATGCCGGCGCAGCGGCGCTCGACAGCCTCCACGCACTCGGCGTACATCTTGCGGTCGACGACTTCGGCACTGGCTACTCGTCGCTTCTCTACTTGCGACGCTTCCCCGTGCAGACGCTCAAGCTGGACCGTTCGTTCGTCAGTGGGCTTGGACAGAACCCCGCGGACACCTCGATCGTCAAGGCGACAATCGATCTGGCACACGCGCTGGGTCTCGACGCCGTCGCCGAAGGCGTCGAGCGCGCCGATCAGCTTCAGGCCCTGAGTGACA
>JAVEEE010000272.1 GCA_030840615.1 Frankiaceae bacterium
CGGGATGCGCTCAGCCAGACCGTCGCCTCGTCCCGGGCTGTCGTCGAGGAGCGTGCGCAGAAGCTGCGTGCCGAGCTCCATGCGGCCGAGACGGCGCTCAAGGAGTACGAAGCTCGGCGTCGCTGACCGTCCACGGATCCGGACATCTCACCCCCGCGGCCGTCCCGGCGTCACCAGAGCAGCTGCATCTCGTTGTCCTGGTGTGAACCGGACCAAGACGATCGCCGCTGTCGCCGTGCTCGCCGCTCTCGCCAGCACCGCAACCGCCGTCGCCGCGGACGGCACCTCCTCGAGGCGCGGCGTCGCCTGCACGGGCAACCCTGGCAAGGCCCATCGGCTCGACCTCACCGTCGCGGGCGCGAAGACCTTCGGCTTCTACGCCGTCCCGAGCCATCGCGCCAAGGGCATCGTCGTGTTCGACCACGGCTACAGCCACACGGCCTACTCCTGGGTGCAACACGTCGAGCAGGTCGCCAAACGCGACGGTGTGATCGCGGTCGCGATGGACTACCACGGCCAGCACGACTCCCCACCGGCCAAGGGTGAGAAGCTGCCGAGCTCGCGCGGCTGGCGCGTCGCAGAAGGTGCGCAGGACTCCATTGCCGCCGCGAAGCTTTTCGACAGGAGCTGCCGGACCGGTGGCGTCAACACCATCTACGGCATCAGCATGGGCGGCAACACCTCCGGCCTCGTCGTTGCAGCCCAACCGCGGCGCGCGAACGGCAAGCCGCTGTTCGACTACTGGTTCGCGATCGAGCCAGCCGTCAACGTCACCGAGACCTGGACCGAGGCCTCAGCCGTCGCCCAGTCGGGCAACGTGTTCGCCAAGAACGCGGCGGTCGACATCGAGGAAGAGATGGGCGGCACTCCGGCCGACGCTCCGGACGCCTACCAGTCGCACACGGTGATGGCACGGCTGGTCGACATCGCTGCCGCCGGGCTCAAAGGCGTGACAGTGGTGCAAGGGGTCGACGACGGCCTCGTTCCCTACAACCAGAGCCGCGAGCTCGTCGCCGGTCTGCGCGCCTCCCGTATCGCAGTCGATGACGTCACCGCCGGCACCCGCGGTGACGGTGAACCCGGCACGACGCTGTCGTCCAACGTGTTGGGCCCGGCCGGGCAGACGCCCCCGTTCGCCGGCCATGGCTCCGAGGTCAGCAACACGCAGCTGGTGATCGTGACCGGCTTCGAGCTGCTGGACCAGCTCTACCTGCACCACACCCCGCCGGCCTGCCACGAGTCGTTCCGTGACGGTGACAGCGGTGAGTGGGCCATCAGCCCTGCGACCTGCTGACCGGACTCAGCCGCTGTAGTGCCGCAGGACCAGCACGGCCTTGTCGGTGGCGCGCATCGCGGCCGTGAGGCTGCGCACGCCGGCGCAGATGACCGAGAACGTGACGTTGCGACCGAGCGCGTCGGTGGTGTAGCCGGCCAGGGCGGTCGTGTGGTCGAGCGTGCCGGTCTTGGCAAACACCTTGCCCGCCCCGATGGTGCCGCAGAAGCGGTGCTCGAGCGTTCCGTTGTGGTTGCAGCCGATCGGGAGCGCGCGACGAAGGTCGTTACGGGCAGGTCCCTTGTCGGCGTAGCGCAGCAGCATGACCTCGCCGCGCGGTGACTCGCGGTCGTCGTAGGACAGCCCGGAGCCGTCAGTCGAGAAGCTCTGATCGGTCACGCCCGCGTCCGCGGTCACCTCGCGCACGCGCTGATGCCCTCCTGCCACGACGAGGAGCGTCTCGGCGTAGAAGTTGTCGGAGATCTGCAAGGTGTGGCGAACGAGATCGCGGACCGGCGCCGACTGGTGCCGGGCAACGACGACGCGAGCGTGGCTGGAGCGGGTGATCTCGTTGCCGCCGGCGACCGAGACACCCTGATCTGCCAGCCGGGCGCGGAACAGCCGGAGGTTGGCGAGCGTCGGGTGCTGCAGGTAGCCGGAGTCGTGCCGCCACACGTCCTCATACACCGGGAACGGCGACAGCGGGCCGACGTCCCACGGCACGAAGTCTGGCTTCCACCCCGGCTGACGGGTGCGCATCGGCAACGACCCGGTGTCGAGACGAAGCTGTCCGGTGACATGCCGGACGCCCGCGGCCCGCACCTGCTCCGCGAGGTGGGTGAGGTGAAACTTGAGCAAGGACGGGTCCGCAGCGGCGTGGACGACCAGATCGCCGTGCACGACTCCCGCCTCGGGTCGCGCCACGACGCGGACCGAGGTCACGAGCCGGCGCCCGGGCTGATCGAGCAAGAGGGGCAACGTGGTGAACAGCTTCTGGGTCGATGCCGGACGCATCGCGCCGGCCGGATGGATACTCGCGACCCGACCCACTCCCGCGACGTCGAAGACCAACCCGTAACGGCCGGCCGTCGACCTCGACATCCTCCCGGCGAGTCGCGCCTGGAGATCGTGGTCGATGGCGCCGCGGTCGGTCGCCCCGGGGCGGGCGGACGCGGATTGATGGCGGGCCGTTCCGTCGGACCGGGTCACGGGTGACGCGACGGTCGACGCCCGGGTCGCCCCACGCGCCCCGGCGGGGGCGAGCAGCTGGCTGCCGAGCACGCCCGCGATCACCGCCACGGTGCCGGCGGCCAGGCATGCGTCGAGACGACGCGGAGGGGAGGGCACCTCAGGATCCTCGGCGGTCTGGAGATCGACTTCAGCCGAACCGGCAGAATTCGTGCCGTGCTGCTCGCGGAGGTCGTCCTGGCGTCGAGCGCCGTCGCCGCCACATCGGCTCGGACCGCGAAAGTCGAGGCCCTCGCCGCGCTGCTGCGCGGTGCGGGCCCAGCGAACGCGGCCATCGTGGTCCCGTGGCTGTCCGGCGAGCTACGGCAGCGGCGTACCGGCCTGGGCTGGGCCGCGCTACGCGAGCTCCCGCCGCCGGCTCAGGACCCGACGCTCACGGTGGCCGAGGTGGACGCGGCATTCCAGACCATCGCGGCTCTCGGCGGCCCCGGCTCGGCCGGTGAGCGTCGTCGCCTCGTGCACGAGCTGTTCTCCCGGGCGACGGCGCACGAGCAGGCGCTCCTTCGCGGGCTGGTCTCCGGCGAGCTGCGACAGGGGGCACTCGAGGGCGTGATGACCGACGCGATCGCCCGCGCGACCGGCGTACCGCTGAACGACGTACGGCGGGCCGCAATGCTGTGCGGCGCAACCGCGCCGGTTGCCGTCGCGGCGCTGGCGGACGGCCAGGCGGGACTGGCGGGGTTCGGCCTGCAGGTGGGTCGCCCCATCCAGCCCATGCTCGCGTCGACCGCCGCGTCGATCGGCGACGCCTTCGACCGGGTCGAGGAGGCCGCGGTGGAATGGAAGCTCGACGGCATCCGGGTGCAGCTGCATCGCGACGGCGACGACGTCGCGGTGTTCAGCCGCTCGCTCGACGACATCACGGCTCGCGTGCCCGAGCTCGTCACCGCAGTGCGGCAGCTCCCGCTGCGCTCGGCACTGCTCGACGGGGAGGCCATCGCCTTGCGCCCGGACGGGCGGCCGCGACCCTTCCAAGAGACCGGTGCGCGGGTCGCGACCCGCGCACCGCGCGAACCGGTGCCGCTGTCGTTGTTCCTCTTCGACCTGCTGCATCTCGACGGCCGGGACACGATCGACCTACCCGCCATGGAGCGCCACGATCTGATGAACGGCGTCGTGCCGGACCCGTTGCGCGCGCCGCGGATCGTCACTGCCTCGGCCACCGAGGCAGGAGCGTTCTTCGACGCGACGGTGGCACGCGGCCACGAGGGGGTCGTGGTCAAGTCACTGGCCGCGCCCTACGAAGCGGGTCGGCGCGGTGCCGGCTGGCTGAAGGTGAAGCCGGTGCACACCCTTGACCTCGTCGTACTCGCTGTGGAGTGGGGACATGGACGACGCCGCGGATGGTTGTCCAACCTCCACCTCGGAGCTCGCGACCCCGCTTCGGGCGAGTTCGTCATGCTCGGGAAGACGTTCAAGGGACTGACCGACGAGCTGCTGCGCTGGCAGACCGAGAAGCTGCTGACGCTCGAGACGTCCCGCAACGATTGGCAGGTCTTCGTGCGACCGGAGCTCGTCGTCGAGGTTGCCTTCGACGGCGTGCAGACGTCGCCGCGCTATCCCGGCGGAGTGGCGCTGCGGTTCGCGCGGGTGGTGCGCTACCGCGAGGACAAGCGTCCCGGCGAGGCCGACACCATCGGCACCGTCCGCGCGTTCTTGGCGTGAACCCCGGTCAAGCATCCCGCCGATTCAAGGCCATCGCCGCGGCGATCAGAGCCGCCACGGCGTAAAGGCAGAACACGAGAAGGCCCACCCACGGAGAAAGGCTCGATGACTCCGGGTGGACCTGAACGATCGCCTGGCCTGCACTGCTGGGCAGGTACTTGTCGATCGCGTCCGACCAGCTGCTTGGCAAGAAATGGACAACGACCGGCAGCACGAACAGCAGGCCGAACAGCGTCGCGATGCCCCCGGCTGTGTTGCGGATCAATGCCCCGAGCGCGAGACCGAGAACGCCGACGACCGTCAGGTAGAGCGCGGCGCCGATGACCGCCCGAAACACGCCGGGCTCGCCGAAGGACGTCTGGATGTGCTGCGACGACAGAATCGACTGCCCGATCGTAAAAGCAGCTAGGACAGCAGGAACGGTCAAGACAAGAGTGACGGTGGCGAACACCCCGGTTTTGGCCCACAGCACGGGCAACCTGCGTGGCACCGCCGCCAACGTCGCGCGGATCATGCCGGTCGCGTACTCGCCGGTGATGAACAGCACGCCGAGCACCCCGATGGCCAGCTGGGCGAGAAAGACGCCGGCCAGGCTGACGCCGGTCGGGTCGAAGCTGGCCACGTCTGCAGGGTCGTGCGGCGGCCAGTGGTGGGCGACAACCGCAGGAACCAACGCCGAGAGCCCCACGATGCACACGATTGCGGCGAGGAGTGAGAAGACCGTCGAGCGCAACGAGCGCAACTTCGTCCACTCGGAGAGCACGACGCGGGCCTGCGTCACTCGTTGCGTCGGCCGCGGGGCAGCCGCACGGTCACTGAGGACGGAGGTGCTCATGCCCGTCCCCCTTCGCGGGCGGGCAACGCGGTCGTCGGCGCAGCATGGAACTCCACCGAGTCGGCGGTCACGTCCATGAACGCCTCCTCGAGCGAGGCCTGTTGGGCAGAGAGCTCGAGCAGGGTGAGGCCGGCACGCGCGGCCATGACACCGATTTGGTCGGTCGTCAGGCCGGCAATTTGCAGCGCGCCGTCTGTCTCCGCGATCGTGACGTCCGGGCCCGACAGCAGTGCGCGCATGCCCTCTACGTCGGACGTGCGCACCCGCACGAGGTTGCGCGAGGCGCTTGCGATGAACTCCTCGACGCTGGTGTCGGCGATCAGACGACCCCGGCCCACCACGATGAGGTGCTGCGCCGTCAGCGCCATCTCGCTCATGAGGTGGGACGACACGAAAACGGTGCGACCATCGGATGCGAGCTTGTGCAGGAGATCGCGGATCCAGCGGATGCCTTCCGGGTCGAGCCCGTTGACCGGCTCGTCGAGAATGTAGGTCTGCGGGTCCCCGAGGAGCGCCGTAGCGATGCCCAGGCGTTGGCCCATGCCGAGCGAGAAGCCACCCGCCCGCTTGCGCGCCACCTCGCCGAGGCCGACGACCTCGATCACCTCGTCGACCCGCGTGCGCGGAATGCCGGACGTCTGGGCGAGCGCGAGCAGGTGGTTGTAGGCGGATCGGCCCGTGTGCACCGCGCGTGCTTCGAGCAGCGCGCCGACCTCGTGCAGTGGTGCGGGGTGATCGCGGTAGGGCTTGCCGTTGACCGTCACGCTCCCCCGTGTCGGCGCGTCCAGCCCGAGGATCATGCGCATCGTCGTCGACTTGCCGGCGCCATTGGGACCCAGGAACCCGGTCACCACGCCGGGCGTCACGACGAAGCTCAAGTCATCGACGGCGAGCTTGTCGCCGTAGCGCTTCGTCAGACCGCGCGCTTCGATCATGAGCGTCCTCTCTGTCCAGGCATCCCTTCAGAGCGCCGGGGCACGCCAACAGTGGCGTGGCCACCTGAAGGGATCCTGGGAAGACGCGGACCTCAGCCGGAGAGAAGGCCGAGCAGCTGCCCGAGCTCGTCACCAGAGTTGTTGGGGACGATGTAGCCGTCCTGGTTCTCGATCTCGTCGATGTGGTCGAGCACGTCCTCGGCGGTGGGGTGGGTGTCCTTGCCGCCGTACCAGCCCTTGCACAAGCCGATGAAGATGCGCGCATAGCGGCCGCCGGCCGCAGAGAACGTCTCGTGCGTGAACGTGCACTGCTCCGATGCGAGGAACACCACCATCGGGGTGACGCCCTCGGGGTCGAGCACCTTCGCGAAGTCGCCGAGCAGCTCCTCCGTCATCCGCGTGCGCGCGACCGGCGCGATGCAGTTGGAGAGGATGTTGGCCTTTGCGCCCTCGATGGCGAGGACGTTGGACAGCCCGACGAGCCCCAGCTTGGCGGCACCGTAGTTGGCCTGGCCGAAGTTGCCGAAGATGCCGGAGTTGGACGACGTGAAGACGAACCGGCCGTAGTTGTTCTCCTTCATGACCTTGAACGCGGGCTGGGAGACGTAGAAGGCGCCGCGCAGGTGCACATCGAGCACGAGGTCGAGGTCTTCCCACGTCATCTTCGCGAACGACTTGTCCCGCAGAATGCCTGCGTTGTTGATGACGATGTCGACCTTGCCGAAGGCGTCGACAGCGGTCTTGACGATGTTTTCCCCGCCCTCGGGCGTGGACACCGAGTCGTAGTTGGGCACGGCCTCGCCGCCGGCCGACTTGATCTCGTCGACCACCTTCTGCGCCGCCGCGTCGCTGCCGCCCTGGCCGTCGACCGAGCCACCGAGATCGTTGACCACGACCTTGGCGCCGCGCCGGGCCAGGTCGAGGGCGTAGGTGCGGCCCAGGCCGCCACCGGCGCCGGTCACGATCGCTACCCGGCCGTCGAAGGAGATTTCAGCCACGCTCTGCTCCTGCTGTCAGGGGAAAGTTCCGAACAGCATTCTGCCGACCGTGGCTCTGCGGCCACACATCGGGGCGGCCACGGATGCAAGACTCCGCAGCATGGCCGGACGCGGGCCCGCCGCTGCGGGCATCGACAGCGCCCCTCCGTGGGTCGCGGCCTTCGGCACCCAGGCAGCGGCCGCCTGGCTCGTGATCCGCGGCGACGCCCGCGACGGCGAGTACGACGTCCCCGCCTTCGCGGCCTTCATGACGCAGCTGGGGCTGAGCGCGGCCTGGCTACTGCTCTTCTTCCGAGCCCGCCGGCCGGGCTTCGCGCTCGCGGAGCTGTGCCTGCTGTGGTTCGCGGTGGCGATGACCGTCCGTGAGTTCGCCCGCAAGCACCGGGTCGCGGCGGCCCTACTCGTTCCCTACCTGGGCTGGGTCACCTACGCCGGTGCCGTCAACGCCCGCGTGTGGTGGCGCACCCGCTGAGGGGGTGACGGTCCAGCGGCGATGGTCGAGGGACGGCATCCGTTCCCGGCAGGCGCGGACGCGAGCCGGGTCGGCATCGGCGAACACGAGGCCGTCACGCTCGGCCAGCGACGCCACCACGACGCCGAACGGATCGACGACCATCGCGCGGCCGGCATAGACGGGCGGTGACTGGTCGGCGGCCGCCACCCAGAGCACGTTCTCGATCGCCCGCGCGCGGACCAGCGTCGACCACTGCTCCTCCTTCAGCGGGCCGGCGACCCAGGCGGACGGGAGGACCAGCAGGTCGGCGCCGTCGTCGACCAGCGCCCGCGCGAGCTCGGGAAACCGCACGTCGTAACACGTGAGCACACCCACGGTCAGGTCACCACAGTCGAAGACCAGCCGATCGTCAGCTGCCCCCGCTTCCAACCGCTCGGACTCGACCCAGCCGAGCGCGTCGAACAGATGCTGCTTGCGATAGCGACCGGTCAGCGTCCCGTCCGGCCCGACGGCGACCGCCGTGTTGTAGGCCCGGGTGGCATCCCCGGCCACCGTCTCGAACATGCCGGCGACCACCGCGACGGCGTACCGCCTCGCCGCCTCCTGGAGCCCGGTGACGAAAGGACCGTCCAGGGGCTCCGCAATCGGCGCCAGCGGCAGGTCCGCCCTGCCGAATCCGTGCATCGCAGCTTCCGGTGCCAACAGGAGCCCGGCACCGCCCTCGGCTGCCTGGCCGACCAGCGACACCAGGCGAGTCAGATTCGCCGACTTGTCGTCCCCGGACGTGAACTGCGCCACCGCGACCCGCATGGATGTCATGAAACAACACCGGCAACTACGATCCCGCCATGGAGCGTGGAACGATCTTCGTCACGGGCGCGAGCACGGGCATCGGGCGGGCAACGGCCGAGCGCATGGCCCGGGCGGGATACGACGTCATCCCGGGCCTGCGGCGGCCGGACGCGCTACCCGAGCCGGTGAAGGCGGCGGTGACGATCGACCTGGCTGACCCGGCATCGATCGGGCCGGCCTGCGCCGAGGTGCTCGACCGCGCGGGCGGTCGCCTCGTCGGCCTGGTCAACAACGCGGGCTACACGGTCAGCGGTCCATGCGAGGCACTCGAGGTCGAGGACTGGCGGCAGCAGTTCGAGGTCAACTTCTTCGGCCACCTTGCGATCACCAAGGCATTCCTGCCGACGCTGCTGGCCAACCACGGCCGCATCGTCAACATCGGGTCGATCGGCGGCCGCTTCTCCGCACCGTTCATCGCGCCCTACAGCGCGTCGAAGTTCGCCGTCCGCGCCTGGAGCGACGCGATGCGCCTGGAGCTCGCGCCGCACGGCGTGCACGTCGCACTCATCGAGCCCGGCGCGATCGCGACGCCGTTGTGGGGTAAGGGGAATGAGCTCGCCGACGAGCAGCTCGAGAAGATGACACCGGAGCAGAAGGAGCGCTACGCCAAGCAGATCGAAGGTCCTCGGAAGGCGGCGAGAATGGCCGAGAAGCACGCGATTCCCGCCGACAAGTGCGCGCAGGTCATCGAGCACGCCTTGACCGCCAAGCGGCCGAAAGGTCGCTACCTCGTCGGAGTCGACGCGCGGCTCCAGGCCGGCATCTCGATCCTCCCGACGCGAGGGCTCGACCGGGTGAGTCGACTTCTCCTCGGCCAACCGCGCGCCAGCCGTCAGCAGCGCTGAGATGGGTCACACGTTGTCCGAACCGCTCGTCGAGCGGATGCGCGGCTTCGGTACGACGATCTTCGCGGAGATGACCGCGCTCGCGCAGCAGACCGGCGCGGTCAACCTGGGGCAGGGCTTCCCCGACACCGACGGTCCCAACGCGATGCTGGAGCAGGCCGTCGAGGCGATCCGCG
>JAVEEE010000288.1 GCA_030840615.1 Frankiaceae bacterium
CGATGCTCGAGCAAGCCGTCGAAGCGATCCGCGGCGGGCTCAACCAGTACCCGCCCGGTCCGGGCCTGCCGCCGTTGCGCCAAGCCATCGCAGCACACCGCAAGGCGCGTTACGGCATCTCCTACGACCCTGACACCGAGATCCTCGTGACGGTGGGAGCCACCGAGGCGATCAGCGCGACGATCCTCGCGCTCTGCGAAACCGGTGACGAGGTCGTCCTGCTCGAGCCCTACTACGACTCCTACGCCGCAGCAATCGCTCTCGCCGGTGCGGTACGACGGCCGGTGCCGTTGCGGCCGGTCCCGCGCGAGACCGACGCCGGCGGCCGGTTCAGCTTCGACGTCCAGGAGCTCCGGGCAGCCGTGACCGACCGCACCCGGTTGCTCCTCATCAACTCGCCGCACAACCCGACCGGCACGTCACTCACCATCGAGGAGCTGCAGCAGATCGCCGACCTCGCGATCGAGCGCGATCTGATCGTGGTGACCGACGAGGTCTATGAGCACCTGACGTTCGACGGCGTCGTCCACACGCCCATCGCCACGCTGCCAGGCATGCGAGACCGCACGGTGACCGTGTCGAGCGCGGGCAAGACCTTCAGCGTCACCGGCTGGAAGGTGGGCTGGATCTGCGCGCCGAGCGCTTTCGTGCGCGCCGTCACGACGGTGAAGCAGTTCCTCACGTTCACGCACAGCGGCGCCATGCAGCTGGCGGTCGCGCACGGCCTGTTGCGTGAGATGGAGTGGGTCGAGGCGCTGCGCTCTTCGTTGCAGCTGCGGCGCGACCGGCTCGTCGAGGGCCTCGCCGCCGTCGGTCTGGACGTGCATGTGCCGGAGGCGACGTATTTCATCGTCGCGGACGTCCGGCCGCTTGGAACGGACGACGGCGAGGCGTTCGCCCGGGCCCTGCCGCACGATGCCGGCGTCGTGGGCATCCCGGTGGGTGTTTTCTGCGACAACGCGGAGACCGGGCGACCGTTCGTCAGATTCGCGTTCTGCAAGCGCGACGACGTGCTGGACGAGGCTGTCGACCGACTCGTCACCTACGCCAGGCGCCGCCGCCCGGTCTGAGGCCGGATTAGCCTGACGGCCATGCCGTCCCTGTCGGTCAACCGGCCCAAACCGCAGATCCTGCTCGAGCTCGACCTGAGCCATCCGCTCATCGAGCACGAACCCGACGACCCGATCGCCAAGCTCCGCAGCCGGGGAAAGCCACGGCTCCGGCCCGTGCTGCGGACCCTGCACGAGGCCGGCGACGATCCGCGGGTCATCGGGCTCATCGCGAAGATCGGCGACACGTCGATGCCGCTGGCGCGGGCGCAGGAGCTGCGAGACGCCGTCACGGCGTTCGCGGCGAGTGGCAAAGCGACGGTGGCGTGGGCCGACACGTTCGGCGAGTCGAGCAACGCCAGCGTTCCCTACTACCTGGCGACCGGCTTCCGCGAGATCTGGCTGCAGCCGACCGGCGAGCTGAACCTGCTCGGTGTCGCTGCTGAGGTCACGTTCCTGCGCGGCGTGTTCGACAAGCTCGGTGTCGATCCGGAGATGGACCAGCGCTACGAGTACAAGAGCGCAGCTGACCGGCTGCTCCGGACCGACTTCACCGACGCGCATCGCGAGGCTGCAGACCGACTGGCCGAGTCGGCGTGGGAGCAGATCGTCGAAGGCATCGCCAAGGCCCGGGGACGCGCTGTCGACGACGTCGTCGCCGCGGCAGACCGGTCGCCGATGTTCCCGGACGAGGCGCTGCAGGCAGGACTGGTCGACCGGCTGGGCTATCGCGACGAGGCCTACGCCGCGATCCGCCAGGGCGCCAAAGGTGCCCGCGGCGGCGACTCCGGCGAGCAGGACGAGGTGCAGCTGCTGTTCGCCGACAAGTGGGCTCCCGCGACCCGGCCCCTTCACCGGATCGTCAAGCAAGCTCGACAGAAGAACGCTCCGGCCGTCGCGCTCGTCGAGGGGTTCGGCGGCATCGTCACAGGCCGCTCGCGGCGTACGCCGTTGCAAGGGCCGGTGATGGGCAGCGACACAGTGGCCGCCACGATTCGCGCCGCCGTGCGCAACGACAAGATCCGGGCGATCGTCTTCCGGGTCGACTCACCGGGCGGGTCCGCGGTCGCGTCGGATTCGATCTGGCGCGAAGTCGTCTGTGCTCGGGAGGCGGGCAAGCCGGTCATCGTCTCGATGGGTGCGGTCGCCGGCTCCGGCGGCTACTACATCTCGTGCTCGGCCGACGTCATCGTGGCCGAGCCCGGCACGTTGACCGGGTCGATCGGCGTGCTCGGCGGCAAGTTCGTGACAGCGGGCCTCACGGAACGGTTGGGGCTCAGCTACAAGAGCGTGCAACGGGGGGAACATGCCCGCATGTACTCGACGCACAGCGCGTTCGGTGAGTCCGAGCAGGAACGGCTCCAGGCCTTCCTCGACCGCGTGTATGCCGACTTCACCGGCAAGGTGGCGAAGGGGCGCGGCATGTCGGCAGAGGCGGTGCACGAGGTCGCTCGCGGGCGCGTCTGGACCGGCGCCGATGCCGCTCGCAACGGTCTGGTCGACGAGCTCGGCGGTCTTCGGGACGCCATTGCCCTCGCTCGCGCAAGAGCGGGAC
>JAVEEE010000294.1 GCA_030840615.1 Frankiaceae bacterium
AGTGCGGGCGGCGGTGGTCGGTCAGGAATAGTGGTGTCCACCGGCCGCGGCCGCCCGCTTCATGTCAGGTGCCGGCGACCGAGCCCACGACCTGAGCCGTGACGGGCCCGCCACACGGCAGGCCGACAGGGCTTGTCACTGCGAACGCCGCGATGCCGGCGCCCTTGATGTCACCCGTGGTCGTGAGGACCGCGGTCGCGCCGACGCGCGTCCAGGTGAACGTGCCGTTGACCGCACCGGTGAAGCTGCCGTTGGCCGAGCCGACCGCCGGGCAGGTGGCGGTTGCCTCGGTCACCGTGTAGGTGGCGTTGACCGCGCCCTGAACGACGCTGGCGCCGTTGACCACACCGGTGACCTTCAGTGCTGCCGTGCCGGAGCTGGCGCCACAGCCGAAGCAGTTGATGTGAGCGTTTCCTTGGAACGCGCCGCCGCCCTGGGCGTAAGCCGGGCCCGACGTGCCGAGCGCGATGCCGGTGACGGCCAGGCCGGCCAGCGTCGCGCTGCGCATGATGCGCTTCATGTCTTCCCTTCTGTGGAGTTGATCTGACTGTCCGAACGGGGGTGGATGACTCTTGGGGGGACTTGAGGTGCGTGGTGGTGCTGGGCCTCTCCCTTCCTGCGCGCGGGTCCAGTGGGCCTCGGTCATCCGTGCGAGGTGCCTTAGATACGGGCGAACGCCGGATTTGTTACAAGATCGTCTGCGTCACCGATCCAGCCACCGGATCGTTGAAGGGGTCGGTACGACGGGGGCGTGGCAGCGGCCGGTGTAACAATTCGGGCGCTGCTCCGTATCTAGGCCACCCAGACGTAAGGAGCAGTCATGCGCGCGTTCACTCTCGCCGCCGGCCTGGCCGTCGCCGCGGCCGCCGCGGTGCCTGTCGTAGCGTTCGGTCCCGCCTCGGCCGCGCTGGCCTCAGATCTGTGCCAGACGGTTCAGACATCGGGGACGATTCCGGGCACGCACACGGTCCAGCGGTGCGTGAACTACAACCAGGCGAACTTCTGCCAGACGGAGGTCTTGGGGTTCGAGCCTTGGGCCGAGGTCAAGGCCACCGCCTGCGTACCGGCGATCGTCTCTCAGTCGATCGGCTAGCAGGTAGCACCGAGGGCGTGGCAGGCCGCGCTCTCGCCTTGTTCCCGGATCCCCCAGCCGTCGAAGACGAGCGTGCCGGCGGGCGTCACGACACGGATCTCATGGTCGTCGAGCTTGCCGGGCCGGGTCGGATCCTTCGCGACGCGCGCGGTTGCCCGCGCACTGACCGGTGCGGCTGCCGTCGCGGTCGACAGCTGGGCACCGGCCGCGGCGGAGTTGTGTGCGCGCGTTGCTGCGGGCCGAGCGCTCGTCGCGGCGGCCTCGTGGTGCGGGGCCGACCGGACGTGATGCTGCACAGCCGCTGACCGGATCGCCTTGCCGGCGATGACGTGTGCCGGCAGCCCGGCCACCACGATGCCCACCGTGGCGACGGTCGCCGTGGCGGCGAGCAGGGCCGTGGTCGGCGCGGCCGCCGGGATCGCCTGCTGCATGCCGCGGCGCAGCTTGCGCAGCGTCCACGTCAGCGCGCCGAGCGGCGTGACGGCGAGGTTGCCGCCCTTGGCCAGGTAGAGATGCCCGAGCCGCTTGCGCGCGCGGTGCAGCCGGACGCGGACGGCGCCTTCACTGGTGCCGAGCGCCCTAGCCATCTCGGCGATCGACATGTCGTCCACCGACATGGTCAGCAGCTGACGGTCGCCGACGGGCATCGAGCTCATTGCATCGCGAACCCGCTCGGAGACCTCGGTGCGCATGGCCAGCTCCTCCGGCCCCGGGTAGGGGTCGGGCCGCTCGGCGAGATATTGCGACGGGTGCCCGCTGCAGCGGACCGTCGCGCGATGGAGGTCGCAGGCGACGTTGCGCGCGACCGTCAGCAGCCATGGCCAGGGAAGGTCGCGGCGGAGCCGGCGGAAGTTGAGGAACGCGCGGGACAAGGTCTCCTGCGCGATCTCGTCGGCGAGGCTCGCGCCGTACTGCTGCATCGCCCATCGGCACACCGTCGGGTGCCAGCGCGCGTAGAAGCGTTCGAAGTCGGCGTCGTCGGTCGTCGGACCACCGGGGGCGGCGGTCGTCAATGGCTCAGTCATGGTTCCCACCCCTGCAGTTACCGGCTGGTAGGTATCTGCTTGTCGTGATGATGCTGTATGCGTCCAAACGTTGCAATGGAGGTGAAATCAGAGGGCACCGTGCATCAAACAGCCTCCGTCTCCGTTCTTGGCCCGGTTGCTCCACGAGCCCTGGACCGCGAACGTGCCGGTCGACAGGTGAAGGTTGGCCATGGCGCCCGGCCCCTCGGTCAGCCACGCGCACTTGTCGGCGTTCTCGCCGCCGTTGGAGTCGACCCAGCCCGTCGCGGGATAGGGGTCCGTCAATGCCTCGATGAACTCGTGGCCGGCCACGATGCTCAGGCCGTCGTAGGTGCCGGCCGCCCCGCTGTTGACGGCGTTCTGCCCGCAGTCGACGCCGAGGTCGGTGACGTGCGGGAGATCGACGTAGGGCAGCGGCCCGTAGTCGCTGTCGACGAACGCGTGGTAGCCGCAGTAGTAGCCGAACCCGACGCTGTTGAAGTGGCTGGGCTCGCTGATGACGTATTGCACGTCGACGTTCTTCTTGCGCGTGGTGTTGCCGAAATGGGCCGCGGCCCGGGCGGCCTCGGCTGCCACCGAGTCGAGCTTCGTCGACGCGACCAGCAGGTCAGTCGGCACCGCAAGTGCGCTGTCGTCGAACCAGACGCCCTTGAGGACGCTGCCGGTTGACGGCCGCCCGACCCGTGCCCGCGCCGGGGGGCATGACACCGCGCCCGTCTCGACTCCGCCGCAGTACTCGCGCTGCAACGACGTCCAGTCGTCGCCGCGGCCGTAGAGCCCGCGGAAGAACCGCTGCAGGTAGGCGACGTAAGGATCGGTCCGGCTCCACTGGGAGCCCCAGAACACGAGATAGACCGCGGGGTGCTTCTGGATGCCGCGGCCGCGGAGCCCGCCGTGGTAGGTGAGCTGCTGCGGTCCCTTGTTGGCGCCTGGTGACGCGGCCGACCGGTGGGTGTCGTTGCGGGGCCACATGACCTCGCGCGGGCCTTGCACCAGGCGGCCGGCCGACGGGGCCGGGTGGCCGGCAACCGCTGACGTGACCGCGCCGGCCGGGACAGCGAGCGTCCCGACCAGCATCGCGCCCACGGCTACGACGAGCCGGGCAGAAGCCCTCACATATGACTCTTCGACGGGCGGGCAGGTGAATCCTGCCAACCCGGCCTACCCTCGAAGCATGAGTAGCCCGTTGGTGAAGCGGCCTCCATGCTGAAGCGGCCCCCATGCTGAACAGGCAGGGCGCCGTGGCCGGCAAGTCGCCGGACGACGGCGTGGCAGCGCATTACGGCGACCCGCTGCGCGAGCAGCGCACGATCATCAACGGGCCCGGTGTCGTCGACCGCTCCCACCGCGGCCTGCTTCGGGTCAGCGGACCGGACCGGTTGTCCTGGCTGCACTCGTTGACTTCGCAGCACCTGGAGACGCTGGCTCCCGGCACCTGGATCGAGGCGTTGGTGCTCTCCCCGCACGGGCACGTGGAGCACCACCTCGACCTCGTCGACGACGGCGAGGCGACATGGATCCACGTCGAGCCAGGCACGGCCGCCGCGCTCGCGGCGTACCTCGACTCGATGCGGTTCATGCTCCGCGTCGAGGTCGCGGAGGTGACGTCGACCCACGCGGTGGTGACGGTCGTCGGCGATGCCGGTCGCGACATCGTCGTCGAGCGCGAAGCGTTGGATCGGACCGTCGACGAGCTGCATCTGCCACTGGTCGGTCATGACGCCTGGGAGGCCATCCGGGTGGCGGCTGGTCAACCCCGCCTCGGCTTCGAGACCGACCACCGCACGATCCCGCACGAGGTGGGTTGGATCGGGCCTGCAGTTCACCTCGACAAGGGCTGCTACCGCGGGCAGGAGACCGTTGCCCGCGTGCACAATCTCGGCCGGCCGCCTCGCCGTCTCGTGTTGCTGCATCTCGACGGCACGTCCGAGACGCTGCCGCCGCCACACACGCCGATCGAGCTCGACGGCCGCGCAGTGGGCTTTCTCGGGACTGCCCTGCACCACGCCGAGATGGGTCCGATCGCCCTGGCAGTCGTCAAGCGTCAGACGCCGGACGACGCGCATCTGTCGGTGGCCGGGATGGCGGCGAAGGCCGAGCGGCTCGTCGACGCCTGAGCCGTCCCGTACTCGCGCGCCCGACGCCGGTGCCGACCGGCGCGGATCAGCGACCGAATAGACCGCGCTTCTTCTTCTTGGCCTCGGCAGCGGGCGGAGGCCGGTGGGGTGCACGGGGCGGCGGGCTCGGCGCTGACGGAGGCTCGTCCTCCATGCCGAGCGAGGAGAGCTCGCGGAGCAGCGACGCCGTGTCGGTCATGTCGGCCATGGCCGCGGCCGCACCGACCGTCGCGAGGTCGCGCAGCTCGGCTTCGTCCTCTTCGCTGTCGGCAGCTGTGTCGATGTCGATGTCGTAGGCGCCGACGGTGTCGGTCGTGTCAGCCGTGTCCTCAACGCTGTCATCGCTGTCGATGGCCTGCGCGGGTACGTCGAGCTCCCGCGTCTCGGCGGCGAGCTCGACCAGCAGCGCCGTCGCCTCGGCCTCACGCAGCGTCGTGGACTCGACTCGCTCGGCCTCCCGTCGCCAGTACTCCGACCATGCCTCGTCCGCGGCAGTTGCGAGCTCTTCCTCAGCAGCAAGACGGGCGACTTCCTCCGCGGCAGCGAGACGTTCCGCTTCGACCCGCTCGGCTTCGACGCGCGCTGCTTCTTCTTCGGCGGCGACGCGCTCGGCTTCGAGTCGGGCGGCTTCTTCCGCGGCGACGCGGGCTGCTTCTTCCGCGGCGACGCGCTCGGCTGCGAGTCGGGCGGCTTCTTCCTCGGCCGCGAGGCGGGCTGCTTCTTCTTCGGCGGCGACGCGGGCTGCTTCTTCTTCGGCAGCAACCCGGGCGGCTTCTTCTTCAGCGGCAAGGCGTTCGGCGGCGACGCGGGCGGCTTCTTCTTCGGCGGCGACGCGCGCGGCGTCTTCTTCGGCGGCGACGCGCTCGGCTTCGAGTCGGGCGGCTTCTTCCTCCGCAGCGAGTCGGGCGGCTGCTTCCTCTGCGTCGAGTCGGGCGGCCTCGTCCTCGGCGGCGACCCGCGCTGCTT
>JAVEEE010000491.1 GCA_030840615.1 Frankiaceae bacterium
CGGTCGCCCTGAGGACGAGGAGCGCACGGGACACGGGCATCGGCGCGGCGGTCGAGTCCTGGTTACCGAGCCCGGCGACCTCGAGCGTCACCGCGCCTTCGTGACGAGAAGCGTCCCACCGAGAGGCCCGGCTCCGGCCGAGGTGAGGGCCACCTCTGCGCCCGGCACCTGACGTTCAGCGCACTCGCCTCGCACCTGCAGGCACGACTCGTAGAGCAGCGAATGTGCGTGCACACGCCCGCCGGACAGCTGACCGCCGCCCGTGTTGAGCGGGATCTTCGCGCCGAGCCGGATGTTGTGCCGCCCTTCGACGTAGGACCCGGCCTCGCCCGGGCCGCAGAAGCCGAGGGCCTCCAGCCAACACAGCGTGATGAACGAGAAGCCGTCGTAGAGGTTGGCGACGTCGACATCGTCGAGCGTGAGGTCGGTGCGGGACCAGAGGTGTCGCGCTGCCGCGTGGGCGGCCATGTCCGTCGAGTGCCGGAACTGGTCCCAGTAAGGCCGGCCGTCGAAGGCCGCGCCGATCGCCTCGACACCGACCGGGTTGGGCAGGTCCGGTGCCGTCTCCGCTGCCGAGATGACGAAGGCGATTGCCGCGTCAGCGGGGACATCGCAGTCGTAGAGACGGAAGGGCGAGGTGATGATCCTCGACGCGAGGTAGTCGTCGATCGTGATGGGGTCGCGATAGACGGCGTACGGAGTGAGCCCGGCATGGGCCCGCGCGTTGACGGCCACCCATCCGAGCTGCTCGGGACGCAGTCCGTAGTCGTGCACGTAACGCGTGCCCATCAACGCCATCCAGTGGGCGGCCGACACAGCGCCGAACGGACGCAACCACTGGAGGTGCCCGGTGATGCCGCCGGTGTCGACCGGGTGCGCGGACGACCGGCCGCCGCCGCCCTGACCACTCGCCTCGCAGGTCGAGCGGAACACGAGGACGTGGCGCGCCGCCCCGCTGGCAACGGCATGACAGGCGGCCATCAGACCGGCGAGCTGGCTCGCCCCTTCCGTCCATGCGCCGTGGTAGGTGAGCGGCCCGAGCGCGAGCGCATCGGACACCCGCAGCGCCGCCGGCCCGGTGAACCCACTGGGCGCCGGCGTCTCTCCCGGCCACGCGATGATCCCGTCGATGTCTGCCGGTGACAGTCCCGAGTCGCGGATCGCGTCCCGGCTCGCCTGGACCGCCAGGTCGAGCTCGGACCGGCCGAGGCGGCGGCCGATGTCGGAGCGACCGACACCCGAGATGACCACTCGGTCCTCGTACTTCGCCGTCATTGCGCCACCGGCGCAAACAACGGCAGGTAGACCTCGTCGTGCCGCTCGAAGCGGACCTCGACCGGCATGCCCACCGCGACGTCGTCGGGGTCGACGTCGACCAGCCTCGTCGTCACGTGCAGGTCGGACTGTTCGTCCAGCTCGACGATCCCCACGACGTACGGCGTTGCCAGTGACGGCAACAGTTGCTGGTAGCTGATCGTGAACGTCCACACCGTCCCGCGCCCGGACACGGCTTCTGGTGCCAGGTCGTCGCTCCCGCAGCTCCGGCACAGGGGGGTCGGCGGGTGCGCGTAGTGCCGGCAATCACGGCAACGGAGGATGCGCAGCTCCCCGGCGGCGCCACCGGTCCAGTAGAAGTCCGACTCCGGGGTCAACCGGGGCAGCGGCGGTGTCGCCGTCACCTCGTGCCGCTACCCGCGTCAGCGATCGAGAGGGCACCTTCCGGGCAGGATCGCACCGCGCGCGCCGCGTCCTCCTCGTGGCCGGTAGGCACTTCTCGCTCGCCGGCGACGGCGTGTCCCCAGTCGTCGAGCTCGAAGATCTCCGGGGCGAGCGCGTTGCAGCGCGCGTGCCCCTGGCACACGTTGCCGTCTACCGCGACCTGCATGGGTCCCTCCTCCGCTGGGCACGATCCGACGATTGACCCTGCCGGGTCTGCACCGTACATTCCCCACAGGGCCAGACGCGACATGGTCTGTCCGATGTGTTCATTTTCGGGAAGGCGCGGCATGGTCCAGTGGCGAACTCAGCTTTTCGTCGGTGGGCGCTGGAGCGACGCGTCGGACGGTGCCCGCTTCGATGTCGTCGACCCGACGACGGAGCATGTTCTCGCCGACGTGGCCCAGGCGACTCCGGAAGACGTCGAGCGCGCAGTCCTCGCCGCTCGCGCCGCCTTTGACGAGGGGCCGTGGCCGCGGCTGGCCGTAGCCGAGCGTCAGGAGGTGCTGCGGCGGTTCGTGAGTGAGCTCGAACGTCGCACGACGGACCTTGTCGACACCGTCGTGGCCGAGGCGGGCTGCACCATCCAGCTCGCCCGAGCGGCGCAGGTCGGTGCGCCACTGGCTCACCTGCGCGACGTCGTCGAGCGGGTCCTTCCGACCTTCCCGTTCAGCCGCCCACAACCCCCGACATTCGGCATCGGCATGGGTCAAGGCGTCGTCGTACGGGAGCCGGTCGGCGTAGTCAGCGCCATCACACCGTTCAACTGGCCGGTGTTCGTCAACCTAGCCAAGGTCGGCCCCGCCCTGGCGGCAGGCTGCACTGTCGTGCTACGCCCCTCGCCCTACACGCCACTCAGCGCGCTGCTGCTCGGCGAGGCCGCAGAGCGCGCGGGTGTGCCTGCGGGAGTGCTCAACATCGTCACCGGAGGCGTCGAGGCGGCAGCCCTGCTCACGACGCATCCCGCAGTGGACATGGTCAGCTTCACCGGCTCGGAGACCGTCGGCAAGCAGGTCATGGCGCAGGCGGCGGGTGGGGTGAAGAAGACGATTCTGGAGCTCGGCGGCAAGTCGGCGAACATCGTGTTGGATGACGCCGATCTCGAACGCGCGGCACCGTTTGCCGTCACCAGCTTCACCAGGCATGCGGGTCAGGGCTGCGCGTGCCTGACCCGGATCCTCGTTCATGAGTCGCGTCATGACGAGCTCGTCGCGCGGATGCGCGACGTCCTGGCGGCGCTGAAGGTCGGCGAGCCCAGCGACCCGGCGACCGACATGGGTCCCCTCATCAGCGCAGCGCAACGGGACCGCGTCGAGCGCTATGTGGGCATCGGTCGCGAGGAGGGCGCGACCATCGCGTTCGGTGGAGGGCGGCCGCCTTTCGAGCGGGGATACTTCGTCGAGCCGACGCTGTTCGTGGACGTCAAGAACTCCATGCGAATCGCCCAGGAGGAGATCTTCGGCCCGGTCGGTGTCGTCATCCCCTTCGTCGACGAGGACGACGCCGTTGTGCAGGCCAACGACTCGGCCTACGGGTTGTCCGGCGCGGTCTGGTCGAAAGATCCGGCAAGGGCTTACGGCATCGCAGCGCGGCTGCGAACCGGGACAGTGCACATGAACGGCGTGGGTGGGGGAGTCAACCCACACGGCCCGTTCGGGGGCTACAAGCTGAGTGGCATCGGCAGAGAGTTCGGCGAGGCCGCGTTCGACGAGTATCTCGAGACCAAGACCGTCAACTGGCCCGTTGCCGGCGGCTGACAGGCAACCTGGAAGGACTTCGATGACCTCCTACGACCTCGACTGGTTCATCTCGGTGGACGACCACGTTCTCGAGCCGCCCAACGTCTGGCAGGACCGCGTGCCGCAGAAGTACAAGGAACGCGCGCCGCGCATCATGCGCGAGGACGGCGAGGAGTTCTGGGCCTACGACGGCCTGCGCAAGGCCACCGAGGGGATGGCGGCGGCAGCGGGCAAGGACAAGCAGGAGTTCAGCCCGGAGCCGTTGAGCTACGAGGACATGCGCCCGGGTTGTTACGAACCGAAGGCGCGCGTGGAGGACATGAACGAGGACGGCTGCATCGCGTCCGTCTGCTTCCCTTCGTTCCCGCGATTTGCCGGGCAGGTCTTCTACGAGGCCAAGGACAAGGAGCTCGCGCTGCTGTGCGTCCAGGCCTACAACGACTGGATGATCGACGAGTGGAGCGGCTCACAACCCGGCCGCTTCATCCCCAACACGCTCATCCCGATGTGGGATCCCCAGCTGTCGGCACGGGAGATCGAGCGCTGCTCTGCCAAGGGAGCCAAAGCCTTCGCGTTCTCGGAGAACCCCTCGAAGCTGGGACTCCCGTCCCTGTACGACCGCGATCGCTACTGGGACCCCGTCCTACAGGCCGCCAGCGACACCGGCATGGTGATCTGCACTCACATCGGATCGTCGTCTCAGCTGCCCAAGACCGCACCCGACAGCCCTCTCATCGTCTCGGTCGTGCTCACTCCGATGAATGCCGTGTCCAACCTGATGGACTGGCTGTTCAGCGGGGCCCTCGTGCGGTTCCCGAACATCAAGGTGGCGCTGTCCGAGGGTGGCGTCGGCTGGATCCCCTATGCGCTCGAGAGAGCGGTGTGGACGCTTGACCGGCAGCGGCACTGGGCCTCGAAGGGGGACTTCGAGCTCGGTGGCCACGGCACCGACAGCGAAGGTCTGTCACCCGAGGTCTTCGACGCAGACTTCTACCAGCTGTTCCGCAACCAGGTGTTCGGCTGCATGATCGACGACGTCTTCGGGTCGAAGAACCTTCACGACATCGGCATCGACAACGTCATGTCCGAGGCCGACTACCCGCACACGGACTCGACCTGGCCCTACACGTTGAAGACTCTCAAAGAGCGCCTCGCGCCATACACCGAAGAGGAGCAGTACAAAGTACTTCAGGGCAATGCCCGGCGCGTCTTCGACTTCACGCCTGCCGAGCCACCGTCGAACATCCGCCCGTGACTCAACTGCATCCCGAAACCCAGCCGGACGGGGGAGTCGGGACGCTGCAGGAGCAGTTCCTCCAGCATTTCGACCATCACGACAAGCGACTTGGGGGAGTCCGGACGGAGGTCTTCCGGGCTCTCCGTGACGTGCCGATCCGATGGTCGGACTCCTACGGCGGGTTCTGGCTCGTCTCGGGCTACGACGAGGCGCGCTACGTGATGCAACACAGCGACCTGTTCTCGACCGCTCCGAGCGTGAACATCCCAGCCGGTCTGGGACAGAAGCAGCCGATGCTGCCGCTCGAGGTCGACCCCCCGGATCACGTGAAGTACCGGGCCCTGCTCGCGCCGGCGTTCTCACCGCAGCGGATGCGTTTGATGACGGCGCAGATCGAGGAGCTGGCAGGCGAGTTGCTCGACAGGGTGGTCGGCCTCGGCCGCGCGGACTTCTTCGACCAGTTCGCCGACCCGCTTCCGGTCCGGATCTTCGTCCGCATCATGGGTCTGCCGGCTGAGGACATCCCACGTTTCACCCGCTGGAAGAACGTGCTGTTGCACGGCCATGCCGACGACCCGGACGGCACGGTTCGTGCGGCTGCCAGCGATGAGCTCAACGACTACCTGCTCGCGCTGATCCGGGCTCGCCGTGCCGCACCGGGTGAGGACCTGCTCAGCGCGATCGTCCACGCCGACGTCGACGGTGAGCGGCTGACTGACGACGAGCTGCTCGGCATGACGTTCCTGCTGTTCGTGGCAGGTCTCGACACGGTCAGCTCGTCGATCGCGCTGCAACTGCTGTTCCTGGCGACGCATCCTCGACATAGTGCTGAGCTGGTGGCCAACCTGCACGATCCCAGGTTCCTCGACTCGGCCGTGGAGGAGCTGCTCAGGTTCAACAGCCTCATCCTTCTCGCCCGCACGGCCACGCGCGACGCAGAACTGTTCGGGGTCGGCGTGAAGGCCGGGGACCGCGTGCTGGTCAACACGATCTCGGCCAACCTTGATCCGCGCGAGTTCGCGCAGCCCGACGATGTCGACCTGCGTCGAGAGCCCAACCGCAACGTGGCGTTCGGGGCCGGCCCACACCGCTGCCCGGGATCTCACCTCGCCCGCATCGAGCTGGCGATCGTGCACCGCCTGGTGCACGAGCGCATCCCCGAATACTCACTCGACCCGGATGCCGACATCCACTTCCACTTCGGGTCGGTCGCCGGGCTGGACTCCCTGCCGCTGGTCTGGACCAGCTGACGGAGGAGAGGACGACCATGCCGGACGCCCAGGCGATCGCCGCCGAGCTACGGGCGGCGTACGACGAGAGCTGGGAGGTCGGTCGCCGCCGGGTCGCGACGTACTTCGCCGACCAGGTCGAGGTGCGCCATCAGCCGCCGCTGCCCCAGGACGGCGTGAAGCCCGGGCCGCAGGTGGAGGCGGAGTCGGTCGCGGAGTTCGGCGCGTACAAGACGCTTCTCACTGACTTTCGCGAGGAGACGACCATCCGGGCCGACGGTGAGCAGGTGCGCTGCGACGTCGTCCTGGCCGGTCGGCTGGCCGACGGCGCAGAGGTTCGCGCGCCGGTCCAGCAGATCCTGACCGTCCGCGAGGGTGCCGCGGTCAAGACCGAGGTGATCATCGCGCCCGATGTCCTCGCGCAGCTGGTCGAGATCGTGCGGGCCGGCGGGAAGCCGGTCGACCTCGGCTGAGGCTGCGGGGCGATGAGCGGATCACGACGTCCAGTTGACCGGTCGCCGTGCCGAGGTCACGGCCGGTGTTCGACGAACTCGAATATCGCGCCGCCGACGTCCTGAGGGTCCACGCGGAGCATCGAACCGCCCGCCGACGCGCTGTCCTTGTCCAGCGTGAACCGGGTGCCGGCCCGCTCGAGCTGGTCCGCCTTCGCGTCCAGGCCGTTGACCGAGATGCGAATGTAGTAGGGCCCCGGACCCCAGTTGCACAGGAACTTGCCAGCCTCGCCGTCCCAGCGGGTCGGCTCGATCAGGTCCAGAGCCGCGCTGTGCGGTAGGGCGAAGCCCATGCGGACGCGCCTGAACCCTTCATCGGGGAATGACTCGGTCGGCGCCGGTTCCCAGTCGAGGTTGGCATGCAGCCGACTGGTCACATCGGCGGAGTCGCGCACGAGGAAGCCCCGCGCGACGACGCGAACGAGAGAGCCCGGCTCCGGATCACGCGGCTCGGGTGGCGGCGTCGCGAACGTGTCCGCAGGCATCTGCAACGGGTCGAGCCCCATGATCTCGATGCAGAGGCCGCCGTCGACTTCCGGAAGGTACCGCGGGTCCTCGGGGGTGCAACCCACCCACAGGCGGTCGAAGGGCATCTCCGGCGTGACCTGGGCGACGCGGAACGGCAGCCGCCGCTCGAACAAGCGTTGCGCGACCCCCGTCAGGTCGTCGCTGATGAGCACCGTCGCGTGGGTCTTGATCGGTCGGCCGGGGCCTTGGAACTGCTCGAGACTGTGGAGGTAGACCGGGAACATCGGGTCGCCGTGGTTGGGCTGGTCGGTGTGGCCCTGAGGCTCGATCCGCGTCGGCGCCACCGCGAGCGACTTGTGGGTGCGGAGGAAATGGGCGACGTACGGATGGTTGGGAAACGCCTGGCGCCAGTTGGGGTGCCCGATGAGTCCGAGCCGCTCGACGAGCAGCTGCGCGGTCGCGTCGGGATCGGCCACCATGAGGTCGCCGGAGAGCAGCATCGTGAACAAGGTGATGCCTTTCAGGGTCGTGGGCCGACAGTGTTGCGGAGGGTGCCGATGCGCTCGATAGTGGCCTCGACGACGTCACCCGGTTCGAGGTAGCGGCCGTCCTCGTAGGCGACGCCGGCAGGCGTCCCGGTCATCACGATGTCGCCGGTGGAAAGTGTCGTCCGCTCGTCGGCCCAGCGCAGCAGGAAGTCGATCGGCCAGGCCATCGACGAGGTCCGGTCCTTCTGCCGCTCCTCCCCGTTGACGCTGAGCGTGAGCAGCAGGTCCGGGCTGCTCTCGCCGAACTCGTCGCGTGTCACGATCCACGGTCCGACGCCGCTGCTTCGGTCGGCGCTCTTCGCGCTGAACATGTCCATGCCGGTGACGGAGCCGGCGAACTGCAGGTCGCGCAACGAGATGTCGTTGCCGACGGTGTAGCCGAGGACGCTGCGCATCGGGTCTGTGTGGTCCACGCGCTCGGTGCCCACCACGATGGTCAGCTCCACCTCGTAGTCCAGCGCCTTGGTGATGGCCGGGTAGACGATCGTGTCCTCCGGGTCGAGCAGTGCGCTGAACGGTTTCCAGAAGCCGGCGGGTTGGCCGGTCATCTCCCGGCCGAGGCCTTCGACGTGCTTGGCATAGGTGGCGCCCAGGCAGACGACCTTCGCGCCGGGTCGGGTCGGCATCAGCAGCCGGAGTCCGGCCGCGTCGCGGTCCTCGCCGGTCAACGGCACGGCGCCGGCCCCGTCGGCGGAGACTCGCGGGCCCCAGTCCTCGATCTCCCCTCGGATCACCTGCACTCGACCCGAGTCGGGATCGACCGCAGCCCAGAAGTCGGTCCGGCCATCGCCGTAACGCGCAATCCTCATCGTCCGTCCTTCCGGTTCAGCGTCTCCTCGACAAGTCCGGTGAGGTCGGTGCCCGGATCGGCGAGGACCTCGAGGGGGATGGTGGCGCGAGCCTGCAGCATCCGTCGCACTGCCCGCACGTCGTCCGCCCGGTTCACGGCAACCGCTGCCGTGACCGCACCGTTGCGGGTGAGGATGGCGGAGAAGCATCGGCCGTCGACGTCGCCACGCAAATGCACGTCGTCATCCGGTTGCGGCAGTCCGGCCACCTGCAGGTTGAGGTCGTACTGATCGCTCCACACCCACGGCACCTCCTCATAGGGCGTCGGCGTCCCCGCCATGTTCAGTGCGGCAGCCTTCGCCTGGTGCTGCGCGTGCTGCCAGTGCTCCACGCGCATGCGCTCGCCGAACAGCGGGTGATAGGCGTTGGCCACGTCCCCGGCGGCGAAGATGTCGGGGGCGGACGTGGCGCAGGTCTCGTCGACGAGGATGCCGTTGTCGACGGCCAGCCCGGCCTTGACCGCGAGGCTGTCGTTGGGAACCATGCCGATCCCGACAACAACGGCATCGGCGACGAACCGCTCGCCGGATGCGGCATGCGCGACCACTTGTTCGCCTTGTCGCTCGAGGTCGGAGATGGCGATTCCCGTGCGGACTTCGACTCCATGCTCGCGGTGGAACTGGCCGTAGAGCTCACCGAGGACCTTGGGCAGCACCCGTTGCAAGGGGGAGTCCATCCCCTCGAGCACGGTCACCTCGCATCCCACCGTCCGGGCACTCGCCGCGACTTCTGCGCCGATGAACCCCGCGCCGACGACGACGAGGCGGGCACCGGCTTGCAGACGAGCCTTGATCGCCAGCGCGTCGTCGACGGTACGAAGGGTGAACACCCCGTCGACGGCGTCGACACCAGGCAGCGATCGGGCCGTCCCACCCGTGGCCAGCAGCAGCTTGTCGAAACCGAGCAGCTGACCGTCGGCCAGTGTCAGCTTGTGGCCATCGGCGTCCAGCTCGGTGACGGCGACGCCGGTCACGAGGTCGATGCCCTTGTCGACGTACCACTTATCGGGGCGGAACGCGGTGCGCTGCACCGGCTCGGTTCCTTGCAACACGCCCTTGCTCAACGGCGGCTTCGAGTACGGCGGCCGTGGCTCGTCACAGATGAGCACGATGCGCCCTTCGAATCCAGCGGCACGCAGCGCGAAGGCCGCTGTCCCCCCGCCGACGCCGCCACCGACCACGACGAAGGTGCGACTCATGGTCACCTCAGCAGGTGGGTGTGCGGCAGCCGGGATGAGCGTGACTGTACACGGTTGCTGTACAGCGGGAACATATTGCGTCCATACTGTGCCAGTCACAGGTCGAGGGGAGCGCACGTGCGCCTGGCTCGCTTCACAGCGGCGGACGACGTCCCCAGATGGGGCGTCGTCGATCTCGGGGCCGAGAAGATCCAGCCGGTGCTCGGGCGGATCGCGGAGTGGGCTCCGGAACTCATCGCCTCCGGATTCACGACCGTCCCCGCGCAGGGAGGGCCACTCGCCCTCGCCGATGTTCGCCTTCTCGCGCCGGTGGAGGAGACCGCCAAGATCCTGGGCACAGGCATGAACTACTGGTCGCATCTCGAGCGACTGGGGCGCACCGAGCGGCCGCGATCCCTCACGTCGTTCATCAAGCCGCGGACGGCTGTCATCGGCCCCGACGACGAGATCCGGAACCCCGCCCTGACCGAGCAGCTGGACTACGAGGTGGAGCTGGTCGCCGTGATCGGCGATCAGGTGACACCAATGACCGACGACGCGGTGCCCGCGCTGCTCGGTTACACCGTCGGCAACGACGTGAGCGCACGCGACCAGCGCAACGAGCTCGGTCCCGACCTGGTCAGCATGAAGTCGCTCGACGCGACGACGCCGATCGGCCCGTGGATCACGACCGTCGACGAGCTCGGAACGCCGGCCGACCTGGACGTGACGATCCGATGCCGGGTCAACGGTGCGGTCCGGCAGGAGGACACGACGAAGCGCATGTTGTGGCCGGTGACGGAGATCCTGGACTTCTTCCGGGTGAGAATCTCGATGGCACCCGGCGATGTCGTTTTCACGGGCACCACGTGCGGGGTCGGGCTCGAAGACGGGCGGTTCCTGCGGGCCGGCGATGTGCTCGAGACAGACATCGACGGAATCGGCACACTGCGCAACATCGTCGGCGTGCACGGCGCTCGCGGCTGACGTGCTCGCCGCAGTCGCGCCGACGCTGGGCGGCCCCGAGGTGGTCCGCGTCGAGGAAGTCGAGCCGCCGCGCTTGCAGCCGGGGACCGCCCTGGTCGCCGTCGCCAAGGCGGCCGTCAACTTCCCGGACCTGCTCGTGCTCGCCGGTCGCTATCAGGCAAAGGTCGATCCGCCCTATACGCCTGGTTGCGAGTTCTCCGGCCGGGTCCTCGATGTGGCGCCGGGGGTGACCCGGGTCGCCAGGGGCGATGTGGTCTTCGGGCTGGCGACGCACGGCGCCTTCGCGGAGCAGGTCGTGCTCGATGCCGAACGGTTGACCCCGGTGCGCCAGCCGATGCCGTGGGAGG
>JAVEEE010000320.1 GCA_030840615.1 Frankiaceae bacterium
TCTTTCAGGACATCGACTGCCTCAGTGGGGAACCGGGCCGCTCGGTCGACCTCGTCGGCATGCTCCATGGCGACGGTCGCCGCACGCTTGGCCGTGTCGAGAAGCTGCTGGTCCGCGTTGGCGTTCATGCGATCGACTCCGAACACAGCTCGTTCAACGCGGCCGCGATGGAGTCGACGCTGCTGAAGACGCTTCGGTTGAGCATCCGGTCCGGGAACTCGACGTCGAAGGCGTTCTCGAGGCCCAGCATGACGTTGATGCTCGCGTGTGACGTCATGCCTGCGGCGTAGAGGTCGTCGGCATCATCGATGCTCTCCACTGGCAACGGCAGCCTCCCCTGGTCGGCGAGCACCGCTCGAATGCGGTCCTTCACGCGCCGTCCCTCGACGCGGGCGCGTAGCTGGCGACGACGACGGCCGACGCCAGGCCGCCCTCGTGCGTCAGGCTGAGCGCGAACTCGCTGAGGCCGCCTGCGCGCGCCGAGTCCGCGGCACGACCGTGCAGCCCGATCTCGACCCAGCCCGCCGGACTGCGCCGGACCTCGATCGAGGACCACGGCACGAACTCGCGCAGCACCTTGATCGTCGCCTCCTTCGCGGCGAAGCGGGCTGCCAGCCGGGTTGCGTCGACGCGGTCGCCCGTTCGACAGTCGGCGAGCTCCGCTTCGGTGTAGACACGCGAGAGATAGCGGTCGCCGTGCTCAGCCACCGACTCGGCGACGTCGGCGACCGTCACCAGATCCACCCCGACCCGTACCCCCACGTCACAAGTCTGACAGCCCGAACGCGCGTCTCAGCGCGATTCTGCGAACTTTGAACCGTTCGCGGCAATCCTGGTTACGCCGATCGGGCTAAATCGCCCCGCCCGTGCGCGAGCCGCCCGGCCCGATAACCGCCTGACGGGCCGCGCCCCGCACGGGAGACTGGCTTCTCGTGGGCCACGTCGACGTCCAACACGTCTCCTTCCACCTGCCGGACGGAAGGCCGTTGCTGGACGACGTCTCGTTCCGGGTCGGTGACGGCGCAAAGGCCGCTCTGGTGGGTGCGAACGGCTCCGGAAAGACCACGCTGCTGCGCATAGTCACCGGTGATCTCGCGGCGCACGATGGGTCGATCGCTCGAAGTGGGGGCCTCGGCGTGATGCGGCAGTTCGTCGGCTCGGTTCGTGACACGTCGACCGTCCGCGACCTGCTGCTCTCGGTCGCCCCGCCGGCGCTGCGCCGGGCAGCCCAGGACCTGGACGATGCCGAGCTCGCCATGATGGACGGGGAGGACGAACGCACCCAGCTGCGTTACGCCCACGCCCTCAGTGACTTCGCCGACGCCGGCGGCTACGACGCGGAGGTGCTCTGGGACGTCTGCACGACGACGGCGCTCGGGCTCTCGTTCGATCGGGCCCGGTGGCGGGAGGTGCGGACGCTTTCGGGCGGGGAGCAGAAGCGGCTCGTCCTCGAGGCGTTGCTCCGCGGTCCGGACGAGGTGTTGCTTCTCGACGAGCCCGACAACTATCTCGACGTTCCAGCCAAGAGGTGGCTGGAGCAACGGCTGGCCGAGACACCGAAGACGGTGCTGTACGTGTCGCACGACCGCGAGCTGTTGGCGCGCACCGCAACGCACGTCGTCAGCCTCGAGCTCGGTGCCGCCGGCAACACGATGTGGGTCCACGGCGGCGGTTTCGCGTCGTTCCACGACGCCCGCCGGGACAGGTTCGCGCGACTCGAAGAGCTGCGTCGGCGTTGGGACGAGGAACACGCGAAGCTGAAGACCCTCGTCGTGACCCTCCGGCAGAAGGCCGCCTACAACGACGGAATGGCCAGTCGTTACCAGGCAGCGGTCACCCGACTGACGAAGTTCGAGGAGGCCGGGCCACCTCAGGCAGTGCCGCAGGACCAGAACGTCAACATGCGACTGCGCGGTGGCAGGACCGGCAAGCGAGCCGTGGTCTGCACGAACCTCGAGCTGACCGGCCTGATGAAACCGTTCGACCTGGAAGTCTGGTTCGGCGAGCGAGTGGCGGTTCTCGGAGCCAACGGCTCCGGCAAGTCGCACTTCCTGCGGCTGCTCGCCGCCGGTGGAACGGATCCCGAGGTCGAGCATCAGCCGATCGGTGAGGTCCGGATCACGCCGGTGCTGCACACAGGCCGGGCGCGACTCGGAGCGCGGGTGCGGCCCGGCTGGTTCGCTCAGACGCACGAGCATCCGGAGCTGCTGGGGCGAACGTTGCTCGACATCTTGTGGAAGGGCGACGCGCACCGCGCCGGGATGGGGCGGGAGGAGGCGGCCCGAGCGCTGGACCGTTACGAGTTGGCGCGCGCGTCGGAGCAGCCGTTCGAGACGCTCTCCGGCGGTCAGCAGGCGCGGTTGCAGATCCTGTTGCTGGAGCTCGCCGGAGCGACCTTGCTGTTGCTCGACGAGCCGACGGACAACCTCGACGTCATGTCAGCCGAAGCACTCGAGGAGGGTCTGGAGGCTTTCGAGGGGACGGTGCTGGCGGTGACCCACGACCGCTGGTTTGCGCGGTCGTTCGACCGGTTTGTCGTCTTTCGGTCCGACGGATCCGTGACGCAGTCGACCGACGCCGTGTGGGACGAGGCGAAGGTCGTGCGGTGACGAGCGAGCGGTCAGGCTTCCGCGGCCGTACGGCGACGGCGACCGGCCACGACGAACGTCGCTCCGGCACCGAGCGCGGCAGCTCCCAACGTGGTCATCAGGACGATCTCGCCGCCGGTGAACGGCAACGTCTGATGTTCCGCCTTCACGACAGTCGGGGGCCGCGTGATCTTGTGGCCCTTCACGTGCGTGCACTTCTTGCTGTAGGCGTCACAGGTAGGGTCCCCGGCAGCGAATGCAGCGGTCGGCGCAAGCAGTGCGACGCCGGCTGCCGTCGTTGCGGCAGCAAGAGAAAACTTACGAGACTTCATGGCACATCCCCGATGCGTTTGCGTTGCCGACATGGGGCATGTTCCCCGTCAGCGCCAAGGTCATGCTCGCACTCCGTCACGGTTTCTGCAACGCAGGGTCACCAATTCGTGACAGGAAACCGGAAAAAACCGCCGAATACGGAGGACAGCGGTTGCGCTTTGTGGCACGAAGCGTGACTCTGAGAGTGCGAACCGTGAGGGAGTCGGCATGAACGGTCACCCCCGGTGACCACCGAAACATCGGCCCCACCTGTCCCAGAACAGCCGCTGGCGGGGGCGGTCAGCCTTGCCCCCACGCCCCGCTGGCGGGGTCGTCGGTGGCCGGTGCGCAGCCGGGCGGCGTTCGGCCGACTCCTCGACGCCACGGTCCTGCGGTTCGGCATCACGCCCTACCTCCTCCTCGCCGACGTGGTTGCGCTCGCCGTCGGGATCACACTGGCCGGGAGTCTGACCGGCGGGTTGCTCGTGCTCGCGGTCGCCACGCTGTGGCTCAACGTCGGGGCGGCGCTCTACCGCTCCCGGCTGACACTGTCCATCCTCGATCAGGCTCCCGACATCGCGGTCCGCGC
>JAVEEE010000330.1 GCA_030840615.1 Frankiaceae bacterium
ACCGTGCGTGGCATCGCCGCGAGGGCGTCGAGGAGACGGATCAGGGCGGCCAGCGCTCGCGACTCGCCGAACTCCTCCGGCCCCAGCCTCTCGGTGTCGGCAGCGCCGAGCAGCGGTGCGAGCGCGGGCAACACGCTCGTGAGCACGCCGCGGTCGTCGACCAGCTCCTCGCGAAGCCGAGTCGCCAGGTCAGCGTCCTGGTCCGCCGCCTCGACGAGTCCGGCGGCCAGGCCCTCGAGCACCTGGAACGGCCGGCGTGCGGCCTGGTCGACGCCCTGCCCTCGGAGCACGACGGTGTCGCTCTCGAGACAACGAGCACCGAGCTCGTCGAGCAGCCGTGACTTGCCGCCACCGGACTCGGCCTCCAGCAACAGCACCGGACCGTTGCTGCTCGAGGCGTCGCGGGTTGCGGTGAGCAGCGCGGCCAGCTCCTCGCGGCGTCCGACGAATGCGGGCTCGGTCAGCGTCGAACGCCGGTCGTTCAGACCGAGCGCGATGACAGGGTCCTCCTCGCCGGCGGCGAGTCGACCGGCCAGCTCTTGTACGTCGGCGAGTGCTCCCGACGCCGACTGGTATCGATCGCGTGGGTCCTTGCGGACCAGGCGCTGGACGATCTGAGCCAGTACCGCCGGCACTCCTTCGACGTAGGAGCGGACGTCGGGAGCCGGTGCCGAGAGATGCTGACGCAGCACCTCCCCCACGGTCTGCCCTTCGAACGGTGGCCGTCCGGTGAGGCACTCGAACAGCAAGACCCCGACGGCGTAAAGGTCGGACCGCTCGTCGACATCCCGGTGAACGAGGCCGGCTTGTTCGGGCGACATGTAGCGAGCCGTGCCCACCGGCTCGTCTCGAACCGAGACATGCAGGCTCTCGCTGCGCGCCAAGCCGAAGTCGATGAGCGTCGCTCCTCGGACGGCGTCCCGCTCGACCAGCGCTTCGGCTCCGCCGCCGGTCTCGACCATGACGTTGCTGGGCTTGATGTCGCGATGCAGCACGTCGTGTCCGTGTACCGCGGCGAGCGCGGCGAAAAGGTCCTCGGCGAGGCGCAGGGTCTCCGCGACGGTCAGCCGCCCAGCCGCCAGCCGCGCGGCCAGGGTGCGTCCGGGGACGAGCGGCATGGCCAGGTAGAACAACCCGTCGGAGTCACCGGCGTCGACCAGCGGCACCAGCCCGGGACCGCTCAGCGTCCGCAGCACCTCGGCCTCGTGCAGCAGCCGCAGTCGCGTGCCACGCGCCAACGCCGTGCTGCGGGCCGTCTTGAGGACGACGGCGTTGCCGTTGGTCTGGTCGACGGCAGCGAGCGTGGCGGCGCCGGCGCCGCGGTGCAGCACCCGTTGCACGCGGAACCGCCCGGCGACGAGAGCCGGGACGGGGCCGAGGCCGTCAGCGGGCACCCGCGGGCGGGGCACGCTTCCGGTCGATGTGGCCACGGCGGCTCCTGTTGGCTGGGTTGTCGAGCCGTAACGCACAGTGATCGACTCGACGCTAACACCGGGAGCAGCGCCGCACCGCCGTTTGGACCAGACCCGCCGATGAGTGGCTACAGCACGACGCCGGCGGATCGCAGGGCGGAGATGTCGTCCGCCGAGAGGCCCAGCTCGGCGAGCACGGCGTCCGTGTGCTGTCCCAGTGCAGGTACGGCACCCATGGGCGCCTCACCGACCGGCTCCATGGGCGACCGCAGCGCCCGCACGGACCCGGCCGGCGTGTCGGCAGTGCGCCATCGATCCCGCGCCAGCAGCTGCGGATGCGCGAGCAGGTCGTTCACGGTGTTGAGCCGCGCACTCGCGATGTGAGCCGCGTCCAGCATGCGGGCGGCGACGTCGACGGCTAGCCCTGCCATGACCGCACCGACTGCCGCGTCGACCGCTGCGCGGTTGCGCACTCGTGCGACGTTGGTCGCGAACTCGGGATCCGTCGCCAGCTCGGGTCGGGACAGCACGTCCTCGGCCAGCCGGATCCACTCCCGGTCGTTCTGGATGCCGATGACGATCTCGTGTCCGTCCGCGGTCGGGTAGGCGTCGTACGGCGCGATCACCGGATGGGACAGGCCGACCCGCGGAGGTGCCTCACCGGTGTGGTCGGTCGCGTAGACGGGGTGTCCCATCCACTCGACCAGAGCGTCGAACATCGTGACCTCGAACGCGCTGCCGGTGCCGGTGCGCTCGCGGTGGAGCAGAGCAGCGAGCACGTTGGCGAAGGCATACATGCCCGAGGCGATGTCGGCGACCGGGATGCCTGCCTTGGCCGGGTGCTCCGGGCTGCCGGTGACGGAGACGAGCGCCGCCTCGCTCTGCACGAGAAGGTCGTAGGCGCGCTTGTCGCGGTAGGGGCCGGTCGAGCCGTAGCCGGACATCGCGCAGATGACCAGTCGTGGATGGCGCGTCCGGAGCTCGGCGGACGGGAAGCCCAGCCGGTCGACGGCGCCCGGGCCGAGGTTGTGCACGAACACGTCCGCGGCGGCGAGGAGCCGCGCCAGGACGTCGCGGCCGCGCGCATCCTTCAAGTCGACGGCGACGGACTCCTTGCCGCGGTTGAGCCAGACGAAATGGCTGGCGAGGCCGCGTACCGCGCGGTCGTACTTTCGGGCGAAGTCGCCCCCGTCGACGCGCTCGAGCTTCACCACGCGGGCACCGAGGTCGCCAAGGTGCCGCGAGGCGAGCGGTGCGGCCACCGCCTGCTCGAGCGCCACCACGAGCATTCCGTCCAGCGGCAGCCCCCCCAGCGGCAACCCCATCAGTCCGCCGCGACCGGGTCGTCGGCGAACACGAGGGGGCGGACCCGGCGTGGCAGCAGGAACTGGGTGACCAGCCCGATCACGGCGGCGACCACGAGAGCCCAGAAGACACGGTGGGTGGCGAGGTAGAGCGAGTGCCGGACGTAGGCGGCTGCCGCATCGGAGCGCTGCCCGTGGCTACCGAACGCGAGGCTCGCCGTGTCGACGGACCGGCCACCCAGCCCGAGCCGCGGCGGCGCCTCCCGGAACCGCGCGGCCAGCGTCGTATTGGCGATGCCGCCGAAGACCGCTACTCCGACCGCGCTGCCCAGCGAGCGGGTGAACATGTTCGCTCCGGTGACGACACCGCGCCGGTTCCATCCCACGACGGACTGCACTGCGACCAGGATCGCGATCGACACGAAGCCGAGACCGACCCCGGTGACGAAGCTCGCGAGCGCGACCCGGCCGAGATCGGAGTTCTCGTGGACATACATCGCGAACAGCAGGCAGCCGCCGATCATGATGACGTTGCCGATGACCGCCGTGTCCCGGAAGTCGATGCGCAGGTAGAGCTTCGCCGCCTGGCTCGACGCCAGCGGCCAACCGACGCTCATCGCAGCCATCGCGAACCCAGCGAGCACGGCGCCGACCCCGACCACGCCCTGGGCATACGTCGGCACGAACGAGGTGAGACCGATCAGTACGGCGCCGATGGCAGTCGCCGCGACGTTGGCCGCGACGAGGATGCGACGGCTGAACACCCACGGCGGCAGGATCGGCTCCGGCACCGTCCGCTCGACGAAGACGAACAGCACCAGCAACAGCGCAGCGGCACCGAACAGACCGATGCTCTGGCCCGAACCCCAGCTCCAGCCGACGCCGCCTTCCAGCAGCGCCAGGATGAGCAGCGAGAGCCCAAGGCTGAGCACCGTCGCGCCGGCGTAGTCGATGCGGTGCGCCCGTCGTACGACGTCCTCACGCAGGTTGCGTTGGAGCATCACCACGGCAGCGATGCCGACGGGGATGTTGAGGTAGAAGATCCAGCGCCACGAGGCATATTGCGCGAGCACGCCGCCGAGCGCGGGACCGATCACGGACGCCATCCCCCACACGCTGGAGATGTAGCCCTGGATCTTGCCGCGCTCCTCCAACGTGTAGATGTCTCCGACAATCGTCGTCGTCATCGGGATGATCGCGCCGGCCCCGATGCCCAGGATGCCGCGGAAGATGATCAGCGTGAGCATGCTCCAGGCCGCGCCGCACAGCACGGAACCGCCGAGGAACATCCCGATGCCGAAGAACAGCACCGGCTTTCGTCCGAACAGGTCGGACAACCGGCCGTAGATCGGCACGGACACGGCCTGCGTCAGCAGGTAGATCGAGAAGACCCAGGGAAACCGGGAGAAGCCGCCGAGGTTTCCGACGATCTGCGGGATCGCGGTCGCGACGATGGTCGCGTCGAGAGCGGCGAGGCCCATGGAGAGCATCAGCGCGACGAGGATCGGCCCCCGCCGCGGCCGCCCCTGACCGGCTCCGCGTGCCCGCGGCTCTTCGATCGTGGTCACCGGAGCATCCTCGCAGGCGGCCTTCTACGCTGCTCACCGTGACAGCCGTTCCCACCGCCCGTGGCAGTGTCGACTCCGCCGATCTCGGCCGGGTCCTGATGCACGAGCACGTGTTTGTCCTGACACCCGACGTGCAGCAGAACCACGACGAGTGGGACGAGGACACCCGGGTCGCCGATGCCATCGCCAAGCTGCTGGCTTTGAAGGAAGCCGGCTTCGACACGATCGTGGATCCGACCGTGATCGGGTTGGGCCGCTACATCCCGCGCATCGTTCGGATCGCGGGGCAGGTAGACGTGAACATCGTCGTCGCGACCGGTGTCTACACCTACGACACGGTGCCGTTCTACTTCCAGTACCGTGGTGAGGCTTTCGGGCTCGACGAGCCGATGGTGCGCATGTTCGTTCGTGACCTCACCGAAGGCGTGCCCGGCACGGACGGTGTCAGAGCGGCGTTCCTCAAGTGTGCGGTCGACCACGGCGGGATCACGCCGGATGTCGAGCGGATCATGCGAGCGGTGGCCCGGGCGCACCGCCAGACCGGTGCACCGATCACGGTGCACACCCACCCGGCATCGAAGTCCGGCCTCGAGGTGCACCGGGTCATGAGCGAGGAAGGCGTGGACCCGCGCCGCGTCGTCCTCGGTCACAGCGGCGACTCGACGGATGCCGATCACCTCGCCGAGCTGGCCGACCTCGGATACGTGCTCGGCATGGACCGGTTCGGCATCGACACCGGTGGCTCGTTCGACGAGCGGGTGGCGATCGTTGCGGAGATGGCGTCCCGGGGCTACGCCGACCGCATGGTGCTGTCGCAGGACGCAGCCTGCTACATCGACTGGATCGATCCGGCACTGCTGTCGATGAACCCGCGCTGGAACTACCTGCACATCCGCAACGACGTCCTCCCCGCGTTGCGCGAGCGGGGCGTGAGCGAGGAGCAAATCGACACGATGCTCGTGGCCAACCCCCGCCGCTACTTCGAAGACGTCGAGCCCTACTGATGGCCGATGCGATGACTGCTGACCCGATCGAGCCGTTCGACATGACGGGCGTCATCCGCGGCGCCGATGGTGTGAAGCGGTTCGAGGCCCTCCCCGCCTCGCTGGTCGAGATGCTGCGCAGGTCCACGGACAGTGCTCCTGACGCCGAAGCCTTCGTGGAGCTGGACGGCCCGCGATTGACCTTCCGGCAGCTCTGGGACGCGTCGGCGCGAGTCGCCGGCGGGCTGCGCGATGCCGGCGTGGCGCGAGGCGACCGCGTCGCCATCCGTCACGGCAACGGCCTCGACTGGGTTCTGTCCTTTCTCGGCACTGCGCTGGCGGGCGGCGTCGTCGTCCCGGTCAACACGCGCTTCGCCCAGCCCGAAGTCGACTACGTCGTCAGCGACTCGGGGGCTTCCGTCGTGCTGGAGCCGGGATCGGCGCTGCCGGACGGAGACGCCTACGCCGACGAGTCGCTCGTTCCGGACGACACCGGCGCGATCTTCTACACGTCGGGGACGACGGGATTTCCCAAAGGCGCGATCACGACGCATGGCAACTTCTTGACGAACATCGAAAACGTCATCCGCGTGCGCGGCCTGCGCGCGGGTTTGGACCCGATCCGCAACCTGGTGTCCGTGCCGTTGTTCCACGTCACGGGCTGCAACTCCCAGCTCCTGCCCACGTTGGCAGACTGCGGCGCCACGATCGTGATGCCGACGTTCGAGGTCACGCGGTTCCTTCGCGCGATCGTCGAGGAAGACGTGCGGGTCGTGACGACGGTGCCCGCGATCTTCTGGTACGCACTATCGCAACCAGATGTCGCGTCGTACGATCTGTCCCACGTCGAGCACGCGACTTACGGCGGCGCACCGATCGCACCGTCGCTCGTCGCGCGCATCAAGCGGGGGTTCGGCAATGCCCGGGTCGGCAACGGGTTCGGGCTCACCGAGACCTCCTCCGTCTCGACGTTCCTGCCGCACGACTACGCCGACACCCATGCCGACTCCGTCGGCTTCGCCGTGCCGACGGTCGACCTCGACGTGCTCGACCCTGACCCGCACACCGGAGTCGGCGAGCTGTTGATCCGCGGCGCCAACGTGGTCGCCGGCTACTGGAACAAGCCGGA
>JAVEEE010000338.1 GCA_030840615.1 Frankiaceae bacterium
CGCGCGCGCGGGCGACGCGTAGTCGGCCGGAAGGTCCACGGTGGCGACCTGGTCACGGTCGGGAACGGCGGCTGTCACGCCGCCGGCCGGATGCGTGACGAGAGCAAGCAGCGCCGTGTCGTCGTCGTACCGTCGAGTCGCCGCGAGCGGACGCAGCTCGGCCAGCGCCGCGTCGCAGACATCCATCGCGCCCTCGGCCGTCGCGACCGCGTCGGCCAACCGCTGCATGCCGTCCTCGACCGGCAGATCAGGCCCTTCGACCAGACCGTCGGTGTAGGCGAGCAGCAGCGAGCCGGGTGGAAGGGTCAGCTCGACCTCGACGTAGGCCTGGATGCCAACACCGAGGGGCAGCCCGGGGTCGAGCTCGAGGAACGTCGGCTCCTGGCCAGGTAGCCGCAGCAGTGGCGGCAGGTGCCCCGCGCAGGAGCACAGGACGGTCCCGTGGATCGGGTCCCACTCGGCGTAGAGCGCGGTGACGAGCAATCCCTCCTCGAGCGTTCCGACCAGGCGGTCGAGCCGGGTGAGCAGCGCCGCCGGAGGATGCCCTTCGAGGCTGTAGGCACGAACGGCGGCGCGGAGCTGGCCCATGACCGCGGCCGCCCGCACGCCGCGCCCCATGACGTCGCCGACAACGAGACCGATGCGGCCGCTGGGCAACAGGATGACGTCGTAGAAGTCACCGCCGACGTCGACACC
This sequence comes from Frankiaceae bacterium, assembly GCA_030840615.1. GTDB lineage: Bacteria > Actinomycetota > Actinomycetes > JAFAQI01 > JAFAQI01 > JAFAQI01. The sequence continues at coordinate 697 of JAVEEE010000338.1, forward strand.
TTCGGCACCGGGGAGGTAGCGAACCGCCACCTCGGCACCCGGCACTTGCGGCAACGACGACGGCAGCAACGAACGCTGCAACGTGTGCGCGATCTCGGTCTGCTGGCGCAGCAGCCGGGCACTGTCGATAGCGAGTGCCAGACGGCCGGCAAGCTCCTCCATCTGATCGCGATCGGCTTCGCCCAGCGGCTCACGTCCGCCGACGACGGTCGTCACCGACAGCACACCGAGCGCGTGTCCGCCGGCGATGAGCGGCAGCAGGATGTTGGAGCGGGGCGGGTGCGCAGCGAGGCCGGCCCGCATCTCGGGATCCTCGACGGTTGCGAGCACGGCATCGAGCGGCAGATCCGCGAACAGGACCGACGTGCCGTCAGTCAGGATGCGGTCATAGGTCTGGGTGACGGCCGGCGGCAGGCTCATGGAGATCATGCGCTGCACTCGCGTCTGACCGGCGTCGATGTGCTCGGCTGCGGCCAACGAGTAGCTGCCGTCGGGCTCGCGCAGGTGCACGCTGACGGCGTCGCCGATGCGACCCACGACCAACCGGCAGAACTGCAGTGAGGTGAGCTGCACGTCAAGAGGCGCCGTGAAGATGCGGCCGGCTTCTGCGAGCACCTCGAGTCGCAGCCTGGTCTGCGACTCGCGCTCCAGCAGCCGCGCGCGCTCCAGTGCGTGCGCGCACTGGTCGGCGAGGGCCGTGAGGAACTCGACGTCGTGGTCGGAGAAGTCCTGCTCCGTCGGCAGGGAGAGGGCAAGCGCACCGAGGTCGCGGTCGCCGATCACCAACGGAAGACACGCCCATGCCTGACCTTGCGGGTAGTGCTCGGCGAGGCTCGGATACTGCCGGTCGCGGTCCGCGACACTGCGCAGCAGCACCGGCTCGTGCCGCAACAACGCGTCACTCGCGGGCAGTCCCTCGGCGTAAGGGAACTCACGGTAGGCCTCCTGCAGTGCGGCGCCGAGACCGTGCTGGCGCACCGTGCGCATCACACCCGCGTCGGCGTCGAGCACGCAGATGGCAACGAGTGAGGCACCGAGGGTGGTGGTGAGCTCCTCGACGATGAAGTCGAACGTCGATGCACCGTCTCGTACGTCGGCCAGTGCGGCGGTGAGGCGTTGAAGGGAGGCGAGGCGCCGCGTGGTCTCCTGCGCATCGGCCAGGCTGCGCAGCTGCGCCTCGACGACGAGTGCCCGGTGCATCGCTGCCGCACACTGCGCCGTGGCCGTGTCGATGAAAACGAGCCCATCCGCGTCCAGCTCGCCCGCGTGATCGAAACCGAGGCCGAGCACACCGATGGTGCGTCCGTTGACGACAAGGGGCGCGGCGACGAAAGCCACACCGGCCGCCCCCCGGCCGCGCAGCGACGGGTAGCGCGCGTCCCGCTCGGGGATCGACCGGATGACCACGCGTTCGCCGGTCCGGCCGGCTTCCGAGATCGGACCTTCTGCATCCATCGGCAGGTCGCGCCAGCGTTCCTCGACCTGGGGGGGATAGCCGACCATGCCGCGCAGCCGGAAGGTCGCGTTGTCGTCGCCGAGCTCCCAGACCGCCCCACCGAACGCACCGATCAGCGACAGGCCGCGCTCGACGACGGTGGTGACGACGCCTTCGACGGAGAGATCGACGAGCAGCTCTTGCGCGATGACGCGCAGTCGGTCGAGCCGCTCGCTGACCGAGGCGGCGGTGTCGAGGGCCCGGCGTTCCGAAGCGAGCAGCAGCCCGTGCTGCACGGCCCAGGCCGCGCGCTCGGCGGCAGCGCTCAGCAGCTGGATGTCCTCGCCGCTGAAGGTCCGATCGGACCGGCTGCCGACGAGGGCGACACCGATCACCCGGCCCTCGACGACCAAGGGCACTCCCACCAGCGCCCGAACGCCCTCATCTGCCCAGCTGGCACCGAACGTCTCGAGTGCCGAGGTGTCCGAGATGACAGCGGGCGCACCGGTGGCAGCGATCGTGCCGGTGAAGCCGCGGCCCACCGGGATCCGGACGCCGCCGGCCCGCTCCATCGGCACGCCGTGGGTGGCCATGACCCGGAGCAGTTCACCCTCGACCAGCAGAAACTGCGCGACGTCCGCGCCCATGACCTGGCAGAGCCGGGACAGCAGCTCATCGAGGAGACGATCCGAAGGCAGCCCCGCCAGGCCGGGGTCGCGCAGGGTGGCGTCCCGCCCCGTCTCCGGTGTCTGGGTCACGCTCTCCGCCCTCGAAACCGGCGGTCGGTGCCGGACCCTCGAATCGTACGGCGAGGCGCGGCCCGGGCGCGGCCCGACAGTCACGTAACGCGCCGGAAACACCGGGGAAACCGGTGATCAACGCCGATTTCCTATGGTCGCGTGCAGGCGGGCCACCCGGTTCGCTACGTTGCCACCTGTCGGTCCTTCCCTCTCCCGGCCGGCGGTCCACGGCAGCGCGCCCAGCGCTGGAGGAGGCAGCACCCCGCCATGTTCGAGAACGCCGACGAGGTCCTTTCCTACATCCGCAAGAACGACGTGCAGTTCGTCGACGTCCGCTTCTGCGACCTGCCGGGCGTCATGCAGCACTTCACCTTCCCGGCGTCGAACTTCGGCGAGAGCGTCTTCACGGACGGCCTGATGTTCGACGGTTCGTCGATCCGCGGCTTCCAGCAGATCCACGAGTCGGACATGCTGCTGCTGCCGGACCCGTCCACTGCCTACATGGACCCGTTCCGCCAGCACCCGACGCTGATCATGAACTTCTTCATCCACGACCCCCTCACCGGCGAGGCCTACTCCCGCGACCCGCGCAACATCGCGAAGAAGGCCGAGGACTACCTGCGCGGCTCGGGCATCGCGGACACGTCCTACTTCGGTCCTGAGGCCGAGTTCTACATCTTCGACAGCATCCGCTACGACCAGACGCCGCACTCCGCCTACCACTACATCGACTCGATCGAGGCGGCGTGGAACACGGGCCGCGAGGAGCCGGGCGGCAACAAGGGCTCCAAGCCGGCCTACAAGGGTGGCTACTTCCCCGTCCCGCCGACCGACCATTTCACCGACCTGCGCTCGGAGATGGTGCGGGTGCTGCTCGAGATCGGCATCGACGTCGAGATGCAGCACCACGAGGTCGGCACGGCCGGACAGGCCGAGATCGACTTCCGCTTCGGCACGCTGCTCAAGACGGCCGACAACCTCATGAACTTCAAGTACGTCGTCAAGAACGTCGCACGCCAGCACGGTCGCACGGTGACCTTCATGCCCAAGCCGATCTACCAGGACAACGGCTCGGGCATGCACTGCCACCAGTCGCTGTGGAAGGACGGCGTACCGCTGTTCTACGACGAGATCGGCTACGCCGGCCTGTCGGACATGGCGCGCTACTACATCGGCGGGCTGCTCAAGCACGCGCCGTCACTGCTGGCCTTCACCAACCCGACGACCAACTCCTACCGCCGGTTGGTGCCGGGCTACGAGGCGCCGGTCAACCTCGTCTACTCGCAGCGCAACCGCTCCGCCTGCTGCCGCATCCCGATCACGGGCTCCAACCCCAAGGCCAAGCGGCTCGAGTTCCGGGTGCCCGACCCGTCATGCAACCCCTACCTCGCGTTTGCCGCCATGCTGATGGCCGGACTCGACGGCATCCGCAACAAGATCGAGCCACCGGAGCCGGTCGACAAGGACCTCTATGAGCTGCCGCCGGACGAGCTCGCCGCGGTGGCGACGGTGCCCGGGTCGCTCGAGGCCGTGCTCGACGAGCTGGAAGCCGACCATGACTACCTGCTCGACGGCGGGGTCTTCACGCCGGACGTCGTGGAAACCTGGGTGGACTACAAGCGGGTCAACGAGGTCGACGCGATCCGGCTGCGGCCACACCCCTACGAGTTCGCGATGTATTACGACATCTGATCCGGGGGTAGGTTCATCGCCGTTTCACCAGGCCCTGGCATGGTCATCCGGCGATGATCAATACCGGCGCTACGACGCGCCGGCACCGGGCTGCGTTTATGTCGCGGGAATGTCCGGCCGTTCACCTAGCAGGCGACGCGGATGCCGGCCGTCGACGTAGCCGACGAACGGCGGGTGGATGTTGTAGCCGAGCAGCTCCTGCAGCCGCGGGTCGAGACCTGCCACCACCTCGCGCGGTACGGCGAGGATGTGGTTCTCCTGCGGTCGCAACCAGCCGGCGGCGTACTCGAGCAGTACGCCGAGACGCGGGCGATCCGTCCGGTTTGCGCCGCCGCCGTGCCACAGGCTGCCGGCGATGAAGAGCACGGAGCCGGCCGGCATCGCCACGACGACGGTCTCGTCCTCTATCCCGTCGTTTCCGGGGTGGTTGTCGAACGGCGTCCGGTCGGTCCAGCGATGGCTGCCGGGCAGCACGCGGGTCGCACCGTTGGCGGGTGTGAAGTCGTCGAGTGCCCACATCGTGTTGAGCACGACCTCGGGATGCGGGCGCGGGATCGGGTAGATCGAGTCGTCGGTGTGCAGCACCTGCGCCTTCTCCCCCGGCCCGATGTCGATGCCGGTGGGCGCACTCAGCTGGTAGCTGGTCCCGAGCACCCGATCGAGCACCGCGAGCAGCAGCGGGTGGACGGCGAGTGCGTCGAAGGCCCGGCTCTTCGCGAACAGCGCGTAGATGCGCCGGGTCAGGTAGCCCTCGAAGTCGTTGCGGCCGGTGGGCGTGTGATCGATCACGTCACGCAAACCGGCGCGCACGGCGGTTGCGTCGGCCTCGGACAGCAGGTGCTCGACGACGGCGTAGCCCTGCCGGTCGAGGTCGGCGACGACCCGATCGACCAGCATGCTGTCGACGTCCACGGCGGTCATGGTCGGGACGGTACGGTACCGGCCCATGAGTGCGCTCGACGGTTTGGCCGGACAATTCCTGGACCTGCACGTGCGTGATCGGCCGCTGCTGCAGCCGAACGCCTGGGACGCCGGGTCGGCACGCCTGCTCGCCTCGCTGGGTTTCGAAGCTCTCGCCACCACGAGCAGCGGCTTCGCCGCGACGCTCGGGCGCAACGACGGCAACGTCACCCGCGACGAGGCACTGAACCACGCGCGTGACATCGCCCGGTCCGTCGACGTACCGGTCGCGGCAGACACGGAGAACGGGTTCGCCGACGACCCGGAGGGCGTCGCCGAGATGGTCACGTTGGCCTGCGCGACGGGGCTGGCGGGCTGCTCGATCGAGGACTTCACCGGCCGTGCGGACGATCCGATCTACGACCTCGGGCTGTCGGCGGAGCGGATCGCGGCGGCTGCCGAGGCTGCGCACGCCGGCCCGCGACAACTCGTGCTCACGGCGCGCGCGGAGAACCTCATCCACGGCGTGGACGACCTCGCCGACACGATCGCGCGACTGCAGGCCTACCAGGCGGCCGGCGCCGACGTGCTGTTCGCGCCGGGGCTTACGACGTTGGCCGACATCCGGTCGGTCGTCACGTCCGTCGACCGGCCGGTGAACGTGCTCGTCGCGCCCGGACGCCCGTCGGTTGCCGAGCTCGCCGCGGCCGGCGTCGCCCGCATCTCCGTCGGAGGCGCGTTCGCCTTCGCTGCCTACGCCGCTCTCGTGGAGGCGGCGACCGAGCTGCGCGACCGCGGCAGCTACGACTCGCTGGACCGCGTCGGGTCGGCGCGGGCGGCGATCCGCGACGCGTTCAGCGCACCGCCGCCGGCGTGATCAGCCCGCCGGCGCGGGTCAGACGTCAAACGTCCAGATCTGATGCCGGCCGGTCTCACCGGGCGCCTGCGGCTCCCGCGGCTCGACCCGCGCGAGGGTGTAGCCGAGCCGCTGCGGGATCGCGCCGCTGCGGTGGTTGCCCTCGTCGCAGTGGATCTGCACGCGGGTGACACCGGGGACGGCGCGGGCGGCTTCCGTGAGCGCGGCCGAGGTGCGCGTCGCGACGCCGTGCCCGACGGCGTCGGTGGCGAGCCAGTAGCCGATCTCCAGCACACCCGGGCCGTTGCGCACGTGGAAGCCGGTGCCACCGAGCAGCCGGCCCTCGGCGCTGAAGATGCCGTAGACGAAGTTGGTGCCGTCGTCCCACTGCGGGTCGGTCTCCCGGAACCAGGCCCCCTGCGTCTCATCGGTGACGGGGTTCTGCGCCCACGGCATCCACGGCCGCAGGTGGTCGAGGCTGGCGTTGACAACCGCCACGATCGTCGGCACGTCCGCCGCGACGTAGCGGCGGATGACGATGCCGTCGTCGAGCTCGATGCGCTCCGGTACGCCGACGAACCGCACCACCTGTTCGGTCATTGCGTCATGATGCCCAAGCAACGCCCCCGACGAGTAAGGGTTTTCGAATGCGTGACGGCAGGACGACCTGGCGGCGCGATGGCGTCGATGTCGAGACATGGTGGCAGGTCACCGGCGACGTCGGTGCCGGGCCCGCGCCGCTGGTGGTGCTGCACGGGGGCCCGGGTGCCAGCCACGACTACCTCGCCAACCTTGCCGCGCTCAGCGACATCGACGGGCGCGCGGTGGTGCTCTACGACCAGCTCGGCAACGGCCGCAGCACTCACCTGCCGGACCGTGGAGCCGAGTTCTGGACCGTCGAGCTCTTCGTGCAGGAGCTGCACACGCTCGTCGCCGACCTCGGCATCGCTGATCGCCATCACGTGCTCGGCCAGTCCTGGGGTGGCTTCCTGGCCCAGGAGTACGCGCTCACCCAGCCTTCCGGGCTGCGCTCGTTGGTCCTCGCCGACACCGCGGCGTCGTTCCCGGACTTCGTCGCCGAGGCCAACCGGCTGCGCCTGGCCCTGCCACCCGACGTCGAGGCGACGCTGCGCAAGCACGAGGCAGCTGGCACCACCGACGACCCGGACTACGCCGCGGCCTGCGATGTCTTCTACAAGCGACACGTCTGCAGGCTCGACCCGTGGCCGCAGATGCTCGTGGACGCTTTCGCGTGGATCGATCGCGACCCGACCGTCTACCACACGATGAACGGCCCGAGTGAGTTCCACGTCATCGGCTCGATCAAGGACTGGCAGGCCAAGGACCGGCTCGGGGATATCGGCATACCGACGTTGCTCGTGTCCGGCCGGTACGACGAGGCGACACCGGCGTTGCAGGAGACGTTGCGCGACGGCATCCGCGGCAGCGAGTGGGTGGTGTTCGAGGACTCGGCGCACGTGCCGCACGTCGAGGAGCCGGAGCGCTACCTCGAGGTCGTCGGCGGCTGGCTAGGTCGTAACGACTGACAGCTCCTCGAGCGACGGGAACCCCTCCGGCGGGAAGCCGGTCGCCAGCAGGCGGGCGAAGTCGGTGTCGGAAACAGCCGGTGACCACAGGAAACCCTGGCCGAAGTCGCATCCCACGTCGCGCAGCACCTCGGCCTGCTCGGCGCGCTCGATGCCTTCGCCGATGACGGTGATGCCGAGGTCGTGCGCGAGCTCGATGACCTTCGTGACGATGACGCGGTCCTCCCGGCGTACGGCGATGTCCGCGATCAACGCCCGGTCGATCTTGACCGAGTCCGCGTGGAGCCGCTTGAGGTAGAGCAGGCTGCTGTAGCCGGTGCCGAAGTCATCGATCGACACCTGGACCCCCAGCGCCTTGATGTCGTGCAGCACGCGCAGGTTGGTCTCGTCGAGCAGGTGCGTCTCCAGCACTTCGACGACGAG
>JAVEEE010000352.1 GCA_030840615.1 Frankiaceae bacterium
GACCTTCGCCGAGGATGCGCACGATCACTGCGCACCGCCTTCGGGCTGCGCGACCTGGTCCGCAGCGCCCGTCGGCGTGCTGCCGGTGGAGCCTTCGGGAAGAGCCGAGGGCTGCTGCCCGGCGGGCAACGCACTCTTGAGCCGGGCGAGCTCCGCGTCGACGTCACTGCCGGCCGACATGCTGTCCAGCTCGCGCTGGATGTCGTCCTTGCCGCCGAGCGACTGGCTCGCGTCGTCGAGGGCACCGCTGGCGATGAGCTCGTCGATGGCACCGGCCCGTGCCTGCATCTGCTGGGTCTTGTCCTCGGCCCGCTGCATGGCCATGCCGACGTCGCCCATCTCCTCGGAGATGCCCGACATCGCCTCGCCGATCTTCGTCTGCGCCTCGGCAGCGGTGTAGGTGGCCTTGATCGTCTCCTTGCGGGTGCGGAAAGCATCGACCTTCGTCTGCAGCCGCTGCGAAGCCATCTGCAGCTTCTCTTCCTCAGCCTGCAGGTTGGCGTGCTGAGTCTGCAGGTCGGCGAGCTGCTGGTTGGCCGCCGCTCGTCGCGTCAGCGCCTCGCGGGCAAGGTCGTCGCGGCCGGCGGTGACGGCCTGCTGCGCCTGCGCCTGCAGCTTGTCCGCGGACCCTTGCAGCTGCTGCATCTGGATCTCGAGGCGCTTGCGGCTCGTGGCGACGTCCGCAACCCCGCGTCGTACCTTCGTCAGCAGCTCGAGCTGCTTCTCGTAGGAGTAGTCGAGGGTCTCGCGCGGATCTTCGGCCTTATCGAGTGCTTTGTTGGCCTTCGCCTTGAAGATCAAGGCGAGGCGGCGGCCCATGCCCATTCTGGTCCGGGACCTCCTTCGGCAGGCGCGGTCGCACCCGTCCGACTGCCAGCGTAGTCAGCGGTCTGAAGAATCGCTGAGTCACCGGTTCGTATGCTGGCGGCCGTGGAGGAGACGCCCTTGCCTGCAGGTAAGGGTCGGCCCACGCCCAAACGCAGCGATGCGCGCAAGCGGCGGCGGGTGAGCACCCCGACCAACCGCAAGGACGCCGCGGCACTGCGACGGCAGAAGCTCCGGGAAGAACGCCAGCTGCAGCGCCAGGCCCTCTCGACCGGCGACGAGCGGCACCTGCCGGCACGGGACGCCGGCCCGGCCAAGCGCTTGGCCCGCGACTACGTCGACTCGCGGTTCACCCTCGGCCAGGTGTTCTTCGGGATGATCGCCGTGGTCATCGCGCTGTCGTTCATCCCCAACGCCGCGGTGCGCGGGCTGGCCAACCTGCTCGTCCTCGTCATGTTCTTCGGCGTGATCATCGACTCGGCCCGCGTCGGCAAGGCCGCCCGCCGGGAAGTCGCCGAGCGATACGGCGAGAAGGAGTCCGGCAACATCATGGGCTACGCGCTGATGCGCGCGATGCAGCCACGAAGGATGCGACGACCACCGGCGCGGGTCAAGCGCGGAGAGAAGATCTGACGCATGGAGCATCGGCACCTCGGTCGGAGTGGGCTGCTCGTCAGCGAGATCTCCTACGGCAACTGGATCACCCACGGCAGCCAGGTCGAGGAGGAGCAGGCACAGCTTTGCGTGCGTGCTGCGCTCGACCTCGGGATCACGACGTTCGACACGGCGGACGTCTACGCCGGCACCAAGGCAGAGGCAGTCCTCGGGCGCGCGTTGCACGGTGAGCGGCGCGACGGTCTCGAGATCTGCACGAAGGTCTTCTGGCCGACCGGCCCGGGCCCGAATGACCGCGGGCTCTCCCGCAAGCACATCTTGCGGTCGATCGAAGGATCACTCGGCCGGCTTCAGACGGACTACGTCGACCTCTACCAGGCGCATCGGTTCGACCACACGACGCCGCTCGAGGAGACGATGCAGGCGTTCGCCGACGTCGTACGCGCCGGGAAGGCGCTCTACATCGGTGTCTCCGAATGGCGTGCCGAGGAGATCCGTCAGGCGAAGTCGCTGGCCGACGAGCTGCGGGTGCCGCTGGTCTCCAACCAGCCGCAATACAACATGATCTGGCGCGTCATCGAGGCGGAAGTCGTGCCCGCGTGCGCGGAGCTCGGCATCGGCCAGATCGTCTGGTCACCGATCGCTCAGGGCGTGCTCACCGGCAAGTACGCGCCGGGCTCGGAGCCGCCGGCCGGCTCGCGGGCGACCGACCCGAGCGGCGCCAACTTCATCAGCCGTTTCCTCGACGACAACGTGCTGCGCCGGGTGCAGGAGCTGGCGCCGATCGCCGCCGACTGCGGCCTGTCGATGGCGCAGCTGGCGGTCGCGTGGGTGCTGCAGAACGACAACGTCGCCAGCGCGATCGTCGGCGCCTCCCGTCCGGAGCAGGTGGAGGACAACGTCAAGGCCGCCGGGGTTCGGCTCGACGCCGACGTGCTCGAGCAGATCGACGAAGCGCTCGGCGACGTCGTCGTGCGTGACCCGAAGCACACCCAAAGCCCGCTGACGCCGGCCCGTTGAGGTCACTCCTCCGGGTGCAGGCCCATCGGGCCGTAGACCTCGCGCCCACCGTCGAGCAGGGTCACCTGGTCGACCCCGGCTGACAGCAGCTCGCGCCAGTTCTCCCCCAGCCAGGTCTCCGCGTCGCTCTGCGTCGGAAACGCCTCGCCCGTCGGGGCCTCGGCCGGCTGCACCTCGACACCTTCGACGTTCTCGTAGCGCCACGTCCAAGCCATGCGGGCACGCTATCGGCCGACTCTCGCGCAAGTTGACGCCCGTCGTTCATCCGTGCTGATATCGCAAGGCAATCGCCACGCGTGGGGGAAGCCGGTCGAACGCCGGCGCTGACCCGCAACCGTAGGCCCCGACCGGAAACCGGGGCGAGCCGGAATGCCCGTGCAGGCGAGGGCTCCAGAACAACCGTCGAGGTCTGCGGGGCGGAGCCCGGGCGCATCGCCCGTCAACCGCCCCCGAGCGCGATCAGTCGCGCGCGGGGGCGTTCGCAGGTGTGGTGTCTCGGACCCGTCCTCGGCCTCATAGCCACCAGGAGGACCGGTGCTACGCACCACTCGAGTCGTCGCAGTCACCACGGTGACAGCGGCGGCACTCGCGGCACTCGCCGCGCCATCGCTCTCGGCCCCGCGTGCGGGATCCACGCAGCCGCCGACCACCAAGGACCGGGCCGCCGCTGCTGCCGGTTATCTCGCCCGCCAGCTGCAAGGCGCGCACCACGACCACTACTCCGTCACATTCTCCGGCCAGGTCTTCCCGAACTACGGCGAGACCGCCGACGGCGTGCTGTCGATGGACGCCGCGGGGGTCGCACACAACGCCGCACGTCGTGCGACGGCGTACCTCGCGAAGCACGTGAACAACTACGCCGCCGGCTCGCCGACCTACTATCCCGGCGCCGTCGCGAAGCTCATGCTCGTCGCGATCGCCCAGCACCGCAGCGTGCACTCCTTCGGCGGCGTCGACCTGGTCCGCAAGCTCCGGCAAGCCGAAGGCGCGGGTGACGCGCAGCCCGGGCAGTTCCAGCAGAACCCCGGCTTTCCCGGTGGCAGCTCCTACATCGTCAGCCAGGCGTTGCCGGTCCTCGCCCTCGCGCTCGCGCCGGGAACGCCCGGCCAGCCGAGCACCGCAGCGGTCGACTTCCTCGCCGGGCAGAGGTGCGCCGACGGCGGGTTCCAGAGCACCGTCCGGACCGACACGCACGTCGCCTGCAGTGGCGAGGACGTCGACTCGACCGGCTACGCCGTCC
>JAVEEE010000354.1 GCA_030840615.1 Frankiaceae bacterium
GGCGGTCATAGGCCCCGGCGGCATCGTCGTCGAGGGCCGGGACATCGGGACCACCGTCGCCCCCGATGCACCCGTGAAGATTTTCCTGACGGCCCATCCGGCGGCCCGCGCCGCTCGCCGCGGCGCCGAGCTCGGCGCCACCGCTACCGATCCCAGCACCGTCGCGGCGACCGAGCAGGACCTCCTGCGCCGCGACACCGCCGACCGCGGGCGCGCCGTCTCGCCGTTGGCTCAGGCGAACAACGCGATCGTGGTCGACTCGACCGATCTCGACGCCGACGCCGTCATCGCGCGCGTCCTCGACGAGGTCCGAGCGGTAGCGCCGGCATGACGGCGACAAGGCCCGGGCGGGCCGCCGACCCGGCCCGTGAGTCGATTCCGCTCGCGGCGGTGCGGCGCCTTGCGGCCGGCCTGCTACGGCTCGTGTTCCGCATTCGGCTGACCGGCTTGGAGCACCTGCCGCGGTCCGGTCCCGTGCTCATCGCCGGCAACCACACGGGGTTCCTCGACGGCCCGCTCGTGATGATCCTGCTCCCGCGGCCATCTGCGTTTCTCGTCAAGAGCGAGCTGTACGACGGCCCGTTCCGCCGCGTCCTGAGCTTTGCCCGACAGATCCCGGTGCGCCGGGGCGCGCCGGACCGAACCGCGCTGCGGCGCGCGCTTGACGTCCTTGCAGGCGGTGGCGTTCTCGGCGTGTTCCCGGAAGGGACTCGGGGCCAGGGCCGGCTGGAGACGGTCCAGCACGGGATCGGTTACCTCGCGCTGCGCGCCGGCTGCCCGGTCGTACCGGTCGTCTGCCTCGGGACCGCCGAGGCGCTGCCCATGGGGAAGGCGTTACCGCGCTGGCGAGCACCCGTCGACATCGTGTTCGGTCCGGCGTTCGAGATCACCGTCGAGGGCAATCCGCGGGCGCGCAGCACCGTGGCGGCCGCCGCCGAGCAGATCCGGCTCCGGCTGCTCCAGCACCTCGAGACGGCCGGAGACCCGGCGGCATGACCGACACCGCGCCCGACGCCCCTGCCGAGGCGCTTCCCGTCGTAGCCGTGGTGGGGCGACCCAACGTCGGCAAGTCCACGATGGTCAACCGGATCCTCGGTCGGCGCGAGGCGGTGGTCGAGGACGTTCCGGGCGTCACCCGCGATCGGGTCGCCTACGAGGCCGGCTGGGCGGGTCGCCGGTTCACGCTTCTCGACACCGGTGGCTGGCAGCGCGACGCGCGTGGCATGGCCGGCCGGATCGCGGACCAGGCCGAGCTCGCGATGGCGGCGGCAGACGTGGTCCTCCTGGTTGTCGACGCGACGGTGGGTGTGACCGATGCGGACGAAGCGGTCGCCCGGGTGCTGCAGCGGTCCAACAAGCCGGTCGTGGTCGCGGCCAACAAGGTCGACAACACCAAGGCGGAGGCCGAGGTAGCTCAGCTGTGGGCGTTGGGACTCGGCGACCCGATGCCGGTCAGTGCCCTGCACGGCCGGGGGAGCGGTGACCTGCTCGACGCGCTGGTCGCCAAGCTGCCGGAGACGTCTGCTGCCGCCGACGGGCCGCGTGGGCCGCGCCGCGTCGCCCTCGTCGGCCGCCCCAATGTCGGCAAGTCCAGCCTGCTCAACCGCCTCGTGGGCGAGGACCGTGCGCTGGTCGACCCGGTGGCCGGCACGACGCGCGATCCCGTCGACTCGTTGGTGGAGCTCGGCGGCCAGACCTGGCGGTTCGTCGACACGGCCGGATTGCGTCGCAAGGTGCGCGAGGCGCGCGGGGCCGAGTACTACTCCAGCCTGCGGACGGCCGCGGCGATCGAAGCCGCCGAGGTGGCCATCGTGCTGCTCGACGCGAGCGAGCCGGTCAGCGAGCAGGACCAGCGGGTGATCTCGATGGTGATCGAGGCAGGCCGGGCGCTCGTTGTCGCCTTCAACAAATGGGATCTGGTCGACGACGACCGTCGGCTGGCACTCGAGAAGGAGATCGACCGGGAGCTCCGGCGGGTGCCGTGGGCTGCGCGGGTCAACGTGTCGGCCCTGACCGGACGTAGCGTGCAGCGGCTCGCCCCTGCGCTGGACGAGGCACTCACCAGCTGGGAGAGCCGGGTGCCGACAGCGGAGCTGAACGCCTTTCTCGGCGATCTGGTGGCAGCGACGCCGCCACCGGTGCGCGGCGGCAAGCAACCGAGGGTGCTGTTCGCGACGCAACCCGGCGTGGCACCCCCGCGCTTCCTCCTGTTCACGACCGGACCGCTGGAGGCGGCGTACCGCCGCTTCATCGAGCGCCGGTTGCGCGAGGTCTACGGCTTCGCCGGAACGCCGATCGACCTGGCGGTGAAGATGCGGGAACGGCGCCGGAAATGACCTGTCGGGCTGACAGGATTTGAACCTGCGACCCCTTGACCCCCAGTCAAGTGCGCTACCAAGCTGCGCCACAGCCCGTTCGCGCGCAGTGTATCCGTCCGGTTCGCGATGTGATTTCGTACGGCGACAGTGATGGCAGCCGGTACAGACCTCGACACACCCGCCTCCGGGCGGGTCTGGACGATTCCCAACGTGCTGAGCTTTCTACGGCTCCTCGGCGTGCCCCTGTTCCTCTGGCTGGCGCTGGGCCCGCACGCCGACGGATGGGCCTTCGGCGTTCTCGCCTTCGCCGGAATCAGCGACTACGCCGACGGTAAGATCGCCCGCCGGTTCAACCAGTCGAGCCGGCTGGGTGCCGTGCTCGACCCGGCTGCCGACCGCCTCTACATCCTCGCGACGATCATCGCGCTCACGGTCCGCGACATCGTTCCGCTCTGGCTGGCGCTGGCCGTCCCCGCGCGTGATGTGCTGCTGGCCTGCACCCTGCCCGTGTTGCGACGGCACGGCTACGGCGTCCTGCCGGTGCACTTCCTTGGCAAGGCGGCGACGCTCAATCTGCTCTACGCCTTCCCGCTGCTGCTGCTCGCCGACGGCAACAACACCCTGGCCGACATCGCCCGCCCGTTCGGCTGGGCCTTCGCGGTGTGGGGCGTCGCCTTGTACTGGTGGGCGGGCTGGCTCTACGTCGCCCAGCTGCGCCAGCTCCTGCAGTCGGGCCGAGGCGGCACTCAGCGGACGGTGCCGACATGAGGGCCGTCGTGATGGCAGGAGGCGAGGGCAGCCGCCTTCGCCCGATGACGGCCAACCTGCCCAAACCGCTGCTTCCGGTCGCCAACCGGCCCGTGATGGAACACGTCCTGCGGTTGCTACGCCGCCACGGCATCACCGACACCGTCGTCACGGTGCAGTTCCTCGCCTCACTCGTGCGCAACTACTTCGGTGACGGTGACGAGCTGGGCATGTCACTCCAGTACGCCACCGAGCAGCGACCGTTGGGCACGGCCGGAAGCGTCAAGAACGCAGAGACCGCCTTGCGGGACGAGACCTTCCTGGTCATGTCCGGCGACGCGCTCACCGATGTCGACCTCAGCTCCATGATCGACTTCCACCGCCGGAACGGAGCCCTGGTCACGGTCGGGCTCAAGTCGGTCCCCGACCCGCTGGAATACGGAATCGTCATCTGCGATCCGGACGGACGGGTCAACCGGTTCCTGGAGAAGCCCACGTGGGGGCAGGTCTTCTCCGACACCGTCAACACCGGCATCTACGTGATGGAGCCCGAGGTGCTGGGCGACGTTCCCGACGGTGCGGAGGTCGACTGGTCCGCCGACGTCTTCCCGCGGCTGCTCGAGCGGGGAGCGCCAGTGTTCGGCTTTCCACTCGAGGGCTACTGGGAGGACGTCGGCACGCTGGAGAGCTACCGACAGGCTCACCTCGCGGTGCTTAACCGTGAAGTCGAGGTTGATATCGGCGCGTTCGAGATGAGTCCTGGAGTCTGGTTGGGCGAGGGCGCGGAGATCGATCCCGATGTCGACATCACCGGACCGGTACTGGTGGGCGACTACAGCCGGGTCGAGGGTGGGGCGCGGCTGGCGTCGTACGCCGTGCTCGGAGCCAACGTGGTGATGAAGACGGGCGCGCTGGTGGAACGGTCGATCGTGCACGACAACGTCTTCCTGGGACCCCGGACCAGCCTGCGCGGCTGCGTGGTGGGCCGCAACACCGACGTGATGCGGTCGGCGCGGATCGACGAGGACGCCGTCGTCGGCGACGATTGCGTCATCGAGCAGGAGGCGTTCGTCTCGGCAGGCGTGCGGGTCTACCCGTTCAAGACGGTCGATGCGGGCGCGGTGGTGACCTCGAGCGTCATCTGGGAGTCGCGCGGGCATCGCAGCCTGTTCGGGCCTCGCGGCGTCTCGGGCCTGGTGAACGTCGAGATCACACCGGACCTCGCCGTGCGCCTCGCGTCCGCCTGGGCCACGACCCTGCGCAAGGGCAGCGTCGTCATCACCAGCCGGGACGTCTCACGAGCGGCGACGGCGCTCAAACGGGCCGTGGTGAGCGCCGTCACCGCCAGCGCCATCGACGTTCGGGACCTCGAGGCTGCGCCCGCACCGGTGACCCGGTTCGCGACGGCGCACAGCGACGCCGCCGGCGGGATCATGATCCACACGACGCCAGGCGATCCGCAGAGCGTCGACCTGGTCTTTCTCGACGGCAGCGGCGCTGATCTCGCCCCCTCGGCCCAGCGCCGGCTCGAGCGCGTGTTCAGCCGGCAGGAGTTCCGTCGGGCGTTCCCCGGCGAGATCGGCCAGCTGTCCTACCCCGCGCGGTTCATCGAGACCTACACGCAGGAGGTGCTGGCGAGCATCGACTGCTCCGGGATCACCGGCGGATCCGAGCTGCGCGTTGTCATCGACACCGCCGGCGGTGCGGCGTCGGTCGTCCTCCCGACGATGCTCGGCCGCATGGGCGTCGACGCGCTGATCGTGAACGGCCGGCTGGACGAGTCGTCGCCCACCGAGACCCTCGCTGCCCACATGCAGGGCCTCGCCCGGCTGGGCGAGCTGGTGGCGTCATCCCGGGCCGCCTTCGGGGCGAGATTCGACCCCGTGGCAGAGCGGCTCGCGCTGGTGGACGAGCGCGGCCACATCATCCACGACGACCGGGCGCTGCTCGTCGTCATGGATCTCGTGGCGGCCGAACGGCGGTCCGGCCGGGTGGCCCTGCCCGTGACGACCACCCGGGTGGCCGAGCAGGTCGCCGCGTTCCACGGCGTCGACATCGCCTGGACCGGTGCCGCGGCGACCCGCCTGTCGTCGGCGGCAGCGCAGCCGGGGGTGATCTTCGCCGGCGACGGGCGTGGTGGCTTCGTCGTTCCGGAGTTCTCGCCCGCCGTGGACGGCATCGCCGCCTTCGCCCGTCTCGTCGGACTCGTCGCCCGCACCAAGCTGACGATGAGCGAGATCGACGCGCGCATCCCGCAG
>JAVEEE010000402.1 GCA_030840615.1 Frankiaceae bacterium
CCTCCACGGCGGCATCGATGCCGCGCTTCAGCGCAAGCGGCTGTGCGCCGGCGGCGACGTTGCGGATGCCTTCGCGCACCATGGCCTGAGCGAGCACCGTGGCCGTCGTCGTACCGTCACCGGCGACGTCGTTGGTCTTCGTCGCGACCTCTTTGGCGAGCTGGGCGCCCATGTTCTCGTAGGGGTCCTCGAGCTCGACCTCCTTGGCGATGGTCACACCGTCGTTGGTGATCGTGGGCGCGCCCCACTTCTTGTCGATGACGACGTTGCGGCCCTTCGGCCCCAGAGTCACCTTGACGGCGTCCGCAAGCTGGTCGACACCGCGCTGCAACGAGTCGCGCGCGTCGGAGTGGAACTGCAAGATCTTCGACATCTACTGCCCTTCGGGGTGAGTCGTGCATGCCGACGCCCCGGCGCCGTCCGGCACCGGGGCGTCGGTCGAACAGCTACTTGTTGACGACTGCGAGGACGTCGCGAGCCGACAGGATGAGGTACTCGTCGGCGCCGAGCTTGATCTCGGTGCCGCCGTACTTCGAGAAGATGACGGTGTCACCCTCCTGGATGTCCAGCGGAAGCCGCTGGCCGTGCTCGAACCGGCCGGGGCCGACGGCGAGAACGGTGCCCTCCTGGGGCTTTTCCTTGGCGGTGTCGGGGATCACGATGCCCGACGCTGTGGTCTGCTCGGATTCCAGGACCGACACAACGATGCGGTCCTCGAGCGGCTTGATGTTGACCTTGGTGGCCGTGGTCACGACCTGCCTCCCCCAACTTTCGGGACGGTGGATGGTTGACGCGGTGGCCTTGCGCCTGCCGTCGCGGGGGTCAGGCGGGGCCTCCTGACGACCGGTCCTGCAGCCTGCTGGCTGGCACTCTCGGACGCCGAGTGCCAATCTACGCCGCGAGCGTTCGCCGAGTCAATTTCCGGGCTAGCGGTACTTGTAGGAGTACGTCGCGGAAGCCGTCGGTGCGCCGCCGAGGTTGCAGAAGACGACCTTGTAGCGACCCGCCTTCGTGATCGACAGCAGGACGCCCTCCTTGTCCTGCGGCGTGGGGCCGTCGGAGTTCGCGAGCTGGACACCCTTGCTGTTGAGGACCTCCATCGCCCAGTCGCCCGTGTTGGCGCCGTTGACCGTGAGCGTGCCGCGCCCGGCGACCTTGATGATGTGTGAGTTGACGTCGGAGGGGGCCGACGGCAACGCCCCGGCGCAGTGCGGGTCGGTCATCTTCGCGGAGTTGACCACCGAGACCGTGGGGTCCGGGGTGAAGTCCGAGTAGGACCACTTGCCCTTGATCGGCTTGGGCTTCGCCCGGCCCGTCGCCGCGAGGGCGGGAGTCAGCGTCGCTGCACCCAGGGCGAGCGAGGTGACGGTCGCTACGGCTGCGCGTCGGTTCATCGCGATCTCCACTCGTCTGGACGTCAGCGCGAAGTTTCGACGCGTGTGGTCGTCCTCCTGCCTGATTCGTCCAGTGTGCGCAGGATCGCCTCGGCGAGCGCGCGGGCCGACGCCGCGGTCAGCTCGAGGGCGACCCGGGCGGCCGGACCGTCGGACGGCCGGCGAATGTCCACATTGAGAGTGTGGTCGGCCATTGCGTGGGACGGATGGTCGAAGTAGACGCTCGCATCGGTCGCGCGGAACCAGCCCGTCGCCCCCTTCGCGCTTCCGACCACCTGGAAGGTCTCGGTGACGTGGGTGCACACGGGTCAGCCACCCAGCCGGGGACCGAGGAACGCCCAGATGCGGTCCCACCCGTCGAGGGCCGCCTCGACCCGGTAGGCCGGTCGGTCGGGAGAGAAGAACCCGTGCCCGGCGCCGTCGTAGCGGTGGAACTCGCAGTCCTTGCCCGCGTCGTTCAGGGCCTTCTCGATCTGGTCGACCTGGTCCGGGGTGGGGAACTGATCGTCGTTGCCGAAGAGGCCGAGCAATGGGCAGCTGATCTCCTGGGTGCGGTCGATCAGCGGAACCATCGTCGGCAGCTGCGGCGGCGCCTCGCCCACGATGAGCCCGCCGTAGCAGACGATCGCCGCGTCGACCGGCAACGTCGCGGCGACGAGGTAGCTCTGCCGGCCGCCGGAGCAGTGACCGATGCAGCCCACTTTGCCGTTGCTGGTCGGGAGCCCACGCAGATAGCTGATCGCCGCCGCCACGTCGGCCATGACCTGCTCGTCCGGCACCCCTCCGTCCGCGCGGACCGCGGCGGCCGCGTCATCCGGGCTGACGTCGGCCCCGACGCGGGAGTAGAGGTTGGGGCAGACCGCGTCATAACCGGCGTCGGCGAACCTGCGCACGAACTCCTTCGACTCGCGGTCGTAGCCGGGGAGATGGTGGATCACGACGACGCCACCGCGACGGGACGTCGCCGTCGGGCGCGCGGCGTAGGCCTCGATCACGGCGCCGTCGTGACCGGGGAACTGCACTGTCTCGGAAATGAAGGCGGTGTCCACGGCACGATCTTCGGTCATGGCCTCAAGTCAGCGACAGGGAGGGATCCGCGGCCAGGTCGAGTGACGCCGGAGCCGCCCCGCGTTCGACGAGCAAGGCACCTAGTGCGGCGACCATCGCGCCGTTGTCGGTGCAGAGTCTCGCGGGCGGCACTCGCAACCGGATGTGCGCGTCCGCGCACCGCTGCTCGGCGACCGCCCGCAGTCGGCTGTTCGCCGCCACACCTCCGCCGATCACGAGGTGGTCGACGTCACGATCTCGGCAGGCTGCGACCGCGCGAGTGACGAGGACGTCGACGACCGCCTCCTGAAACGACGCCGCAACATCGGCCACCGGCACCCGCTCCCCGGCAGCTTCGCGCGCCTCCACCCATCGCGCGACCGCCGTCTTGAGACCGCTGAAGGTGAACGAGTACGGCGCGTCGCGCACCACCCCGCGCGGGAAGGCGACGGCCTGCGCGTCACCGTCCCGGGCAGCCGCGTCGATATGCGGCCCACCGGGGAACGGCAGCCCGAGCACGCGCGCAACCTTGTCGAACGCCTCCCCGGCCGCATCGTCGATCGTCTGTCCGAGCGACTCGACGTCGCCCGTGACGTCCGGCACGATCAACAGGGAGGAATGACCGCCGGACACCAGCAAGGCCACGCAGGGGCCCGGGAGCTCACCATGTGCGAGTCGATCGACGGCGACGTGAGCGGCGAGATGGTTGACGCCGAACAGCGGTTTGCCCGCCGCGAGCGCAAGCGCCTTGGCGGCGGCCACCCCCACGAGAAGCGCACCCGCCAGGCCGGGCCCGGCCGTGACCGCGATCGCGTCGACCTCGGCGAGCGAGACGTGGGCCGCTTCCAGCGCCCGGTGCACGGTGGGCACCATCGCCTCGACATGCGCGCGGCTGGCCACCTCCGGCACGACGCCGCCGAAGCGGGCGTGCTCGTCGACACTCGACGCCAGGGCGTCGGCGAGCAGCTCGGCGCCGCGTACGACGCCGACGCCGGTCTCGTCGCACGACGTCTCGATGCCGAGCACCAGCGGCGCGCTCATGCCGGCGTCTCCCTGCGCATCACGAGCGCGTCGGTGCCGCTCGGCTGGTAGTAGCGACGGCGTACCCCGATCCGCCGAAACCCGTGGCGCTCATACAACGCGATGGCGCGGGCGTTGTCGGCGCGCACCTCGAGATCCACGTTGGCGCAGCCACGCTGCTGTGCTTCGGCGAGCAGCGCCAGCAACAACATGGTGCCGGCCCCCTGGCCCTGGTGTCGCGGATCAACCGCGATCGTCTGCACGTAAGCCTGGTCGGGCGGATAAGCGCAGAGACCGGCGTAACCGACGACGTCATCCAGCTGCGTCGCGACGAGATAACAACGCGACGAGCGCTCCGCGAGCTCGGACCAGAACATGGTGTCGGACCAGGCGTCACCGAGGAACAGCTCATTCTCGAGGCGTAGCACCGGTTCGATGTCCCACCATCGCATCGGACGCAGGATCGCCGTCGCATCGCCGGTCATGCCGGCGTCACCCGCTTCGGCGGACCGGGTGGCTGAGCATCCGGGCGGCGCAGATACATCGGAGTGAGCACGCCACCCGGCTCACCGCGTTCGGCCCGCTCGGCGGCGAGCAACCCCAACGTCCGCGCCCGTGGATAGAGCGTGTCGTCATCGATGACGAAGTCGGCGAAACATTCGCGGTAGAGCACCGCACCCGCTCCCGCGACACGAGGCACCGCGCCGCGGAACCGATCGGCCACCTCCGCCGGTGGACCGAGCTCCGGGCCTTCGACGCGGTGGCCGGCTTCGTCGTAGCGCGCCCAGTAGACCTGTCGACGGCGCGCGTCGGTGATGACGAGGCAGTCGCCACCGGCCGGGCCCAGGACTGCATCCAGTGAGCAGGTGCCGTGGGCGGGCACTTGGAGCGCATCGGCCATGACGGCAGCACTGACCACACCGACCCGCAGCCCGGTGAACGGTCCCGGTCCCAGACCCACCCCGAGAGCGCCGAGGCGATCCGGGGCCGCGCCGGCATCGGCGAGAGCGGCATGGATCAGTGGGGCGAGCAGCTCCCCCTGCTTGTTGGGGGCGAGCCGCTCGTGCTCGCTGACCACGTGGCCTCCGGTGTCGACGACGGCGACGGTCACCAGAGGTGTCGACGTGTCGAAGGCCAGGACGAGCACGAGCGACCAGGTTAGGGCGTGTCTCGGCTGCTCTGCTCTGCTACTCCAGTGGGGGCCTGCTCCATTTGGGCGGCCGCTTGTCCAGGAAGGCGCGGATGCCTTCTTGAGCATCGAGCGACTGGCTCGTGGCGGCCATGACCTCCACCGCGTAGTCATAGGCCTCCCGCTGGCTCAACGAGAGCTGCGTGTAGAGAGCCTGCTTGCCGATTGCCTTGCTGCCCGCGCTGCCGCGGGTCACCCGCGCGAGGAGTCCACGCACCGCCCGATCCAGCTCGTCGTCGGGCACCACGTCGTTCACGAGACCCCACGCGAGCGCGGTCGGCGCGTCGATGGTGTCTCCCGACATTGCCAGCTCGAACGCTCGCTTTCGCGTGATCGTGCGCCCGATGGCGACCATCGGGGTGTGACAGAACCACCCGCCCTTCCCGCCGGGCGCCGCAAAGCCCGCACTCTCGGCGGCAACGGCGAGATCGGCCGTCGCGACCAGTTGGCAGCCGGCGGCAGTGGCCAGACCATGCACCCGCGCGACGACCGGTTGCGGCACCGCCTGCATCAGCGTCATCAGCTTGCTGCAGGCCTGCAACATCTCGCGCACCGACTCGAGGTCGGCCCCGGCGATGTCGGCGAAGTCGTGACCGGCCGAGAACACCGGACCGTTGGCCGCCAGCACGATGCCCAACGCGGCGGAACCACCGACCTCCTCGAACGCCGTCGTCAGCGACTGCAGCATCTGCAACGACAGCGCGTTGCGACGGGCCGGACGATTCATGGTGATGGTGGCCACGTCGCCGTCGAGACTGACAAGGACATCCGGCTCGCTCATGACCCCATCGTGCTTCCGCCGGCCCAGAGCAGCAAGGTGCAGACCAGCAAGGTGCTAGGAAACACTCGTGACCGAACACGTCCCCGTGCCGCCTGAGGTCACGTGGCTCCGACCCTCGCCGCGGCTGTGGTCCGCACGCCAGGCGGTGCTGGCGCTGGTGACCGGCATCGTCGTGCTCGGCCTCGGCGTGGCTCTCGTCGCCGGTGGCAACCTGGCAGCGACAGCGGTCGCGCTGGCAGCCGTCGTCGTCGCTTCCGCCGCGGTCTGGTTGCTGCTGCGGGGCCGTTATCGGGCGTGGGGCTACGCCGAGCGCTCGGACGACCTGCTCGTCCGCCGGGGCGTGCTCGTCCGCCGGTTGTCCGTGGTGCCCTACGGCCGTATGCAGTTCGTCGACGTGGCGGCCGGGCCAGTCGACCGGCTGTTCGGGTTGGCCACCGTGCAGCTGCACACCGCCGCCGCGGCGACCGACGCGCGAATCCCCGGCTTGACGAGCGAAGAGGCGCAACGTCTGCGGGACCGGCTCGCCGCGCTGGGCGAGGCCCGAGCCGCCGGTCTGTGACCAGCTCCGCGTGACTGTCGAGCCGGGGCTGCCCGCGCAGTGGGCGCGACTGCACAAGCTGTCGCCGCTGCTGCGGTCCGCGCGCGCGCTCGTCGCGGTCGGGACCGTCGTCGGGTCGCGGCAGCTGGCACCGGGCGGCCACCAGAGCGCATGGATCGACCTGATCGCCGTCGCCGTCGTCACAGTCGCCGGGACGATCTCTTGGCTCGTCACCCGCTGGCGCATCCATGACGGCGAGCTGCAGATCGAGACCGGATGGATCAGGCGCGAGTCCGTGCGCGTGCCGCTGACCAGACTGCAGGCGGTCG
>JAVEEE010000408.1 GCA_030840615.1 Frankiaceae bacterium
GCGAGCTGCCCGCCGGGAAGCCGGCCGCCGAGCTGCCCGAGGGGTCCGGCCAGACAACGGCGTCCGAGCCGGCGAAGCAGCCGGAAGGCGGTTCCCAGTGATCGTCCGCATTCTCGGCGAGGGTCAGCTCGACGTGCCAGACGCCGAGCTCGACTCGCTCAATCGGCTCGACGACGAGCTTCAGGCCGCCGTCGACGGTGGCGAGGATGCGGCGTTCGGCACGTCGCTCGCCGCCCTGCTGGCCGCCGTACGAAAGGCCGGGCGTCCGTTGCCCGACGACGAAATCGTCCCCTCCGACCTTGTGCTCCCGTCGGCCGACGCATCACTCGCGGAAGTCCGTGAGCTGCTCGGCGACGAGGGCCTGATCCCGGGCTGACGACGATGGCCCGCTCTCGCTTCCGGTCCGACCCCGGGCTCGTCGCCCGGATGACGGTGACGATGTTCCTGCTCGGCCTGCTCTACGTCGTCGTCATCGGTGCGCTGCTCGTCTATGTCCAGTCCTACGCCGTCGTCATCGTCATCGCCGGCGGGCTGCTGTTCGCGCAGTACTTCTTCTCCGATCGCATCGCGCTCTACGGGATGCACGGGCGCATCGTCACGCCCGAGGAGGCGCCGGAGCTGCACGGGATCGTCGACCGGCTGTGCGCGCTGGCCGACATGCCCAAGCCGGCCGTCGCCATCGCCGACGTCGACCTGCCCAACGCCTTCGCCACCGGGCGCAACCAGAAGCACGCCGTCGTGTGCGCGACGACCGGCATCATGCGTCGGCTCAACAACGAGGAGCTCGAAGGCGTCCTCGCCCACGAGCTGTCGCATGTCGCGCACCGCGACGTAGCCGTCATGACGCTGGCGTCGTTCCTCGGCGTTCTCGCCGGTCTCATCACCCGGATGATGTTCTACGGCCAGCTGTTCGGCGGCGGTCGCAGCCGCGACAACAACAACCAGAACGCGGCCGCGATCATGGCGCTTGTCATGCTCGTCTCGATCGTTGTCTACGCCGTGTCGTTCCTGCTCACCCGGGCGCTGTCTCGCTACCGCGAGCTGTCCGCGGACCGATCAGGTGCGTTTCTCACCGGTCACCCCTCGGCGCTGGCGTCGGCGTTGCAGAAGGTCACCGGCGAGATCGCCCGCATCCCCACCCGTGATCTGCGTGCGGCCGAGCCGTTCAACGCCTTCTTCTTCACCCCGGCCCTGGCCAATGGGTTCAGCATCTCGTCACTGTTCTCGACCCACCCTTCGCTGGAGAAGCGCCTCGAGCAGCTGGCGGAGATCTCGACCCAGCTCGGGCAGCCGGTCGCCTGATGGGTTTGCTCGACACGATTCTCGGTCGTAGCAAGCCGGCGAAGCCCGATCTCGACGAGCTCTTCGGGCTGCCTTCAGCAGCCGTGACGCTCGAGGCCGGGATGGGGCTCAAGCCAACCGGGATCGGCTCGGTTTGCGTCAAGCCGGCGGAAGGCGGCGGCTTCGCCGGGCTGCGCGACCGGATCAAGGAGCTGCTCGCCGCCGACGGCGACAAATACAGCGAGGTCACCGACTCCTACGGCTTCTCGTGGCTGACGCGGCACGGCGACCCCGCCGATCTGCAGGACCTCGTCGTCGACCTGCACGGCGTCAACGCCTCGTTGGCCGACGCCGGCTTCGGCCCGGCATTGCTGTGCACGCTGGTGGTGTTCGAAGGTGACGGCGGCGCTCCTGTCGGCCTCGTCTATCTCTACAAGCGCGGCACGTGGTATCCGTTCGTGCCGACGGGCAAGGACCAGCGTGACAACGGCCGCGAGCTCGAGGTGCGTGCCGTACTCGGGTCGGACCTGAAGATCGAGCCCGATCTCTCGCGGTGGTTCCCCGTCTGGGGTGCGCCGGGGCTGTGAGGCTGCCGCACCTGATCGTCGCTGCGGCCAGCAAACCGCTGCCCGGCGTCTTCCACAGCTTCGAAGGCACCCTGCACGACTGGGGCTACCTCGCAGTGGCGGGGTTCTTGTTCTTCGAGGACTTCGGCGTCCCGCTGCCGGGCGAGACGCTGCTCATCGCGGCATCGCTCTACGCCGGTGCCGGACACCTCAACATCTGGCTGGTCGGGCTCGTCGCGTGGGCGGCCGCGGTGCTCGGCGACAACGTGGGCTACCTCATCGGTCGAAAGGGCGGTCGCGAGCTCGTCGAGAAGTTCGGCAAATACGTCTTCGTGACATCCGACCGTCTCGATCGTGCCGAGGTGTTCTTCCGCAAGCACGGCGGCAAGGTCGTGTTCATCGCCCGCTTCGTCGAAGGCCTACGACAGCTCAACGGCATCATCGCGGGAACGGTCGAGATGCCGTGGCGGCGCTTCCTGATCTTCAACATGGCCGGCGCGGCAGTGTGGGTGGCCACCTGGACGTCGCTCGGCTACCTGGCCGGCAACCACGTCGAGACGATCGCTCGTGACTTCACCTACTTCGCGATCGGTGCGGGAGTGCTGCTGCTTCTCTTTCTCGCGTGGCATCTGCACCGACGTCGCAAGCACAAGCGCGCCGCGAGCACCTGAACCGAATCGGCTGCACGGCTGAAAGTACGGCGATAGCCTGCGCGCGTGTGTTGAGCCGAGGAGGCGCACTGTGACGGCAGCCGCAGCGATGCAGACAGCGTCGGACCTGCAACGGCACGGCGCCTTCTGCTTCGGCCTGGTTGTGGGCTGGAACCTCTACTTCCTGAACCGCTATCGCAAGGACGTCGCGCTTGCCGACCTCGGCACGCTGATCGCCGCCATCGGAGGCGGCGCGGTGCTCGCTTTGTTCCCCGCGAAGACCGACCTCTTCGGGGCGTACGGCGTCGGCCTGGCCGTCGGGTTCTTCGGATACTTCTTGCTGGTCGTGATCCTCGCTCTCTTATCGAAGAACTTCGGCGTCGACTACCTCATCGACGGTCGCCGTAAGCGGCTCGGCCCGGACGAGGAGCGTTCACCCACTCCTGACCGGCCGATGGAAGCCACTGACACGACGCTGCCGCCCGGCACATGACCGTGCAGGTGCCTGAAGGGCTTGGCGCCCTGCAGGCTCTCGCCGACGACCACCCCGAGCTCGCGGACCGGGTGGCCACACTGCAGGCCGCGTTGGCGCGGATCGAGCCGTTCGGCGAGGACCCGGCGTGGGACCGCGTGGAGGGAATCGTCGTCCACGGGCTGCGTCCGATGGGCGTGGTCGACGACGAGGAGACGGGCGGCGTCGCGGACGGCGCGGCTGTCTCGGGGCTGATTCACCGCGCGTTGGAGCGGGCCCTCGCCAACGACCAGGATCCGGCCGGTCTCGACTTCGTCCACAACAACTACCTGCTGGCTGTCGGGAACAGGGTGGCGGACCTGGCCAACGCCCTCGGTCGAGAGTTCCGGCCCGACGTGATGAGGCTGCTCGACATCGTCAAGCAGAGTCCTGAGTTCGACCGGGATTTCCGCCACCAGGTCGCCTGGCTGTCCGCGCGGCGCGGCGCCGACGCGCTCATCGCCGGGCTGGGCGCGATGCTGTTCGCCGATCCGGAGCGCGCCCTCGACTTTCTGCAGACGGTCGTCGACGCCGAGGCCGAGGGCCCGTGGCGCGGCGCCGAGGCACCCATGCCCGCGCCGCCGCCCGCCGCCGACATGCCGATGCCCGCGCCGCCGCCCGCGCCGATGCCTGCGCCGCCGCCCGCCGGGGCACCGACCCCATGGCACCGGTTGCCGACGAGCAGGTTCGTCCGTGACCTCATGGAGCGGCTGCGCGGCGGCCGCCTGTTCAGGTCCGACGTTCCGCTACCTGCGGTCGTGAGCACCGGATTCGCGCCCGAGCGCGGCGCCGAGGGCCTGCCGGCCGAACGCACGTTGGGTCAGGGACGTCGTTACCAGTTCTTCGTCGAGATCGGCCGCACCCGCGCGGCGGACGCCATCAACACCGATGACACACCCCTACCCGATCTGCCGGCCGGCACGGTCCTGCAGGTGGCGTTGTTCGGTTTCGACGGCGAGCTGCAGCCCGAGGCCGGTTTCGACGTCGGTGAGCTGCGGCTGGTCGGCGACGGCACCGCAGTGGTCGAGAGCCAGCCGGGCGGCGCGGTGGCCGGGCAGCAACGGCTCTACCTCGCTGTCAGCACGCCGGAACATCCCGGCATCTTCCGCATGCGTTGCAACATCTACTGCCGCCAGGTGCTGCTGCAGTCGCGCCTTCTCGCGGTGCAGGTGACGGACGAAGAGCGCACCGTCGGCGGGCCGGCGCTGGAGTCGACGCTCGACTTCGCCGTTGTCTCGCGGCTGCGACCTGAGCAGGTGGAAGGGCTCGAGCCGCGCACTCTCAGCCTGCTGGTCAACGACAACGGCGACGGGACGCACGGCTTCCGCTTCTTCGCCGGCACGGAGTTCAAGCACGACGCGACCCTGGGCGGGGAGCTGCTCACCGCGACGTTGGAGAAGGCGCGTGCGGGGCTCCGGCGCGCGTCCTGGGCCAAGACCACGGAGCCGACCAGGGAGGAGTTCGCCAAGCTCGCCTACCGCTACGCCGATCCCACCGACGCCAAGCTGGCCGAGGACCTGAAGTCACTCGCCCGTAGTGGCTTCACCGTCTGGGACGTGCTCATCGACCGGCTGGCCGGCGGGGCTGCCGACCGGCTCCGGGCGCTGATGCGGACTCCGGGTGTCATCGAGCTGGCCAACAAGGAGTCACTCGACCTGGTCGTTCCGGCTGCCTGCATCTACGACCATCCGCTCAACGCCGAACAGGCCGATCTCACGATCTGCAAGGACTTCCTGGCCGCGCGCGGCGTCACGTCGCTGGCGGCCACGCCCTGCTTCCAGGGCCACTGCCCGTCCTACGACGACCCCACGGTGGTGTGCCCGAGCGGGTTCTGGGGGTTCCGCCACCAGATCGGATATTCGGCCTCGCTGACCGGCGGCGAGTCCGGCGACGCGCACGACCAGGAGCTGCGGATCGCCGCCTCACCGCAGGTGTTCACCGTCGGAGCGTCGAGCGACAAGGGACTGAAGGAGCGGGACGGTCACCTCGATCGCCTGCACGGCCTGGTCGGCGAGCAGTGGAACGAGGCCAGGACACGTACCGCCCTCTTCGAGTTGTTCAAGACCGTCGCGCCCAGCGTCGTCTACCTCTACGGCCACGGGGGCAGCAGCGCCGGGAGTGCCTTCTTCGAGGTGGGCTCCGGTGACGACGGGCCCATCATCCGCGCGTCATTGCGTGGCCGGGCCGACTGGCGAGCGACCCGTCCGCTGGTCTTCCTCAACGGCTGCCATTCGGCCGCCCTGGCTCCTGACGCCGCGTTCACCTACGCCACCGGTTTCCTGCAGACCGCGCACGCGTCGGCAGTGGTGGGCACGGAGATCGCCGTCTTCGAAAAGCTGGCGGTCGCGTTCGCGGAGGACTGCCTGCACCGCTTTGTCGTCAAGCGCAAGAAGTTGGGGGAAGCGGTCCTTGGCGCGCGACTGTCGCTGCTGGAGCAAGGCATCCCGCTCGGTCTCGTCTACGTCGCCTTCGGCCCCAGCGAGCTGCACCTAGCGGCTTGAGCGCTAGCCGCTTACGGGCTGGCGCTGACGGCGAAGGAGGCTCAGATCCCGGGCAGCGCGAGCATCTGGTCGAGGGCGACCTTCGCGTAGTGAGCGGTGTCGTTGTCGACGTCGATGCGGTTGACAACGCGCCCGTCGACCAATGACTCCAGCGCCCACACGAGATGCGGCAGGTCGATGCGGTTCATCGTCGAGCAGAAGCAGACGGTCTTGTCGAGGAAGACGATCGTCTTGTCCGGATGCGCTTTCGCCAGCCGCGACACGAGGTTGAGCTCGGTGCCGATCGCCCACGCCGAGCCGCTCGGTGCGGCCTCGATCGTCTTGATGATGAACTCTGTCGACCCGACAAGATCAGCGGCCGTCACAACCTCGTGCTTGCACTCCGGGTGCACCAGCACCGTTACGCCGGGGACCCGCTCGCGCACCTCGGTGACGGTTTGGGCGGTGAAGCGGCCATGCACGGAGCAGTGGCCCTTCCACAGGATCACGGTCGCGGCGCGCAGCTGATCGACGGTCAGCCCGCCGTTGGGCCGACGTGGGTCGTAGACCACGCAGTCGTCGAGCGACAGCCCGAGCTGCAGCACCGCGGTGTTGCGACCGAGGTGCTGGTCGGGCAGGAACAGGACCTTCTCGCCCTTGCCTCCCGCGTCCCCTTGGTCGAGCGCCCAGCGCATCGCGACCTCGGCATTGGACGACGTGCAGATCGTGCCACCGTGCCTTCCGGTGAAGGCTTTGATGGCGGCGGAGGAGTTCATGTAGGACACCGGCACGGTGACCGGGTTGCCTGATGCTCCGCTCCCGCGACCGCCCCTGTTGCCCGATGCTCCGCTCCCGCGACCGCCCGCGATGCCGGCGTCGGTCAGCACATCCCAGGCCTCGGCGACCTGTTCGGCCGTTGCCATGTCGGCCATCGAGCAGCCGGCCGCGAGATCGGGCAGCACGACCTGCTGGTGGTTGCCGGTGAGGATGTCGGCGGACTCGGCCATGAAGTGGACGCCGCAGAAGACGACGTAGGACGCCTCCGGACGGGCAGCGGCCTCGCGGGCCAGCTTGAACGAGTCGCCGGTGACGTCCGCGAACTGGATGACCTCGTCCCGCTGGTAGTGATGCCCCAGCACGAACACTTTGTCGCCCAGCGCGTCTTTCGCGGTGCGGGCACGGGCCACCAACGTCGGGTCGGACGCGGCGGGTAGCTCGCCCGGGCAGGCAGTGCCGCGCTCGCTGTCGCTGTCCGAGCGTTGGCCGAGCAGCAGCAGGGCCAACGGCGTCGGCTGGACACCGAGGTCTGGAGTCCCCATGTCAGACGTGGCAGTCATCGCGACAAGTGCAACACAGGAGCCTGTCGATCGCTTCCGGTCGGGTCGATCGGCGTCACAGGTAAGCCCCGTCGGGCAGGTAGGACAGGGGCGGCGTGCGGCCGCGCCAGAACACCGGGCCGGCGGCCTGCAGCCGCAGGCCGGCCGCCACCGCGACGTCGACGGCCCACTGCTGACCCGCGTTGATGTGGTCGATGGTGCGGTCGCCATCGGTGTCGAGGGCGAGCGCGTGCCACAGCAGCGCTGTCGCCGTGTCGTCGTCGGTTGCTGCCACCGAGACGATGCGGCCGTCGCGGCGGACGTAGGCATATCCGCGGCCGTCCGCGTCGTCGAGCACATACATCACGAACATCGTGCTGAGCAGCACATGGTCGGGGCCGCGCGGCGCTCCGCGAACCGCCATGTCGATCTCGTCGGCCCAAGCGGCGTCGTCCGGCCCACCGTCGCGGACCGGCCGGCCGGGCCGCTGCAGCCGCGACCGGTCGAGCGGGCCCGAAGCGCTGACCTGAGGATGCAGCGCGAAGCCGGCAGCGGCGTAGCGACGCATGGCTCGCGGGTCACGGCTCGACAGGATGATCGCGGTCTCGACACCGGCCGCGTAGGTGAGCGACGCGTCGAGCAGCAGCCGCCCGACACCGCGGCTCTGCTGCTCCGGCTCGACGACGAGGAGGGAGAGCCCCCACATCGACCCACGACGCAGCGCGAGTGCGACGCCGATGACGTCGGCACCTGCGGTCGCGACCCACGAACCCTCGGGATCGTGAGTCAGGAAGTGCCGAAGCCGCCGCCGTTGCCGCTCGATCGCCTCGTCGGTGTTGGGCGACACCGGGTCGCCGAAGGCGCGGTCGTGCTCGTCGAACGCGCGCGACTGCACCTCCCGCGCCGCGTCGACGTCGGCTTCCGCCAGCGGTCGAACCGTCACATCCACCCGGTCTTCCTACCGGCACGACAGGATGCACGTCATGCGAGTTGTCGTCGCCCCCGATGCGTTCGGCGGGACGCTGTCGGCCGTCGAGGTCGCCGCGGCCATCGCCACGGGGTGGCGTTCGGTCGCGCCGCGCGACGAGCTCGACCTGCTGCCGATGTCCGACGGCGGACCGGGCTTCGTCGACGTCCTCGCTTCGTCGGGCCGGTCCGGCGAGCGTCGAATGCGTTCGGTGCACGACCCGCTGGGACGCCCGGTCGACGCGGAGGTGTTCGCGACCGGCGACACCGTCTACGTCGAGGCGGCCCAGGCCGCCGGTCTCGGCCTGCTCGCCGCAGCCGAGCGCGACCCGCGCCGTACGACGACGTACGGCGTCGGCGAGCTCGTCGCTTTGGCGGACACCGGTGGGGTCTCGCGCATCATCGTCGGGCTCGGCGGCACCGGCACCAACGACGGCGGCGCCGGCCTGTGGGCCGCGTTGGGCGCGCAGCCGGACGACGTGCTGCGCGCAGGCGGCGCCGCACTGCTCGATCTCGACCACGTGCTGCCACCACGCCCGGTTGGCGCCGGGCTCGTCGCGGCGACCGACGTCGACAACCCGCTGCTCGGTCCCAACGGCGCGAGTGCGGTGTTCGGACCGCAGAAAGGGGCGGATCGCGAGGCGGTGCTCGACCTCGACGACGCGCTGCGGCGCTGGGCCGAGCTCGTCGAGACCGTGACCGGACGCGGCGGGCTGCGCGACCTGCCCGGCGCGGGTGCCGCCGGTGGGCTGGGCTTCGGGCTGCTCGCGCTCGGTGCGGTGCGCGCGTCCGGGCTGGCGCTCGTCGCGGAGGCCGTCGGGCTGGCCGATCACATCGCGACCGCTGATCTCGTGGTGACCGGCGAAGGCGCCTTCGACTCCCAGTCGCTGCGCGGCAAGGTCGTTTCAGGCGTGGCCGGTCTCGCACAGCAGGCCGGCGTGCCCTGCGTCGTGATCGCCGGTCAGGTCGCCGTGGGCCGCCAGGACGCCGCTGCCGCGGGGGTCGACGACGCCTACGCCGTCGCGGACACGCTGGGATCGGCGGCGGCCGCGATCGAGTCCGGCGCTGACGGGGTTGGGCAGACCGCGGCCCGGGCGGCCCGACTGTGGAGCCGGGGTTAGGCGCGCCGAGGCGGAAGCGTCGTACCCTGGGAAGAGACCGGTCGCCGAGCGGGTTGCCAGTCGTAGCACCTTCGATCCCCGGGAGACTCCACCCATGACCGTTCAGGACACCGGCCAGACGCCGATGACTCCGTCACCGGACACCGGGTCGCCGGCCGAGACCGCGCAGTCCGTGGTGCTCACCGACGTCGCCGCGGGCAAGGTCAAGCACCTGCTCGACCAGGAAGGCCGCGACGACCTCGCGCTGCGCGTCGCCGTCCAGCCGGGCGGCTGCTCCGGCCTTCGCTACCAGTTGTTCTTCGACGAGCGCACCCTCGACGGCGACGACTTCCACGACTTCGGTGGGGTCAAGGTCGTGGTCGACCGGATGAGTGGTCCCTACCTCTCCGGCGCGGTCATCGACTTCGTCGACACCATCGAGAAGCAGGGGTTCACGATCGACAACCCCAATGCCACGGGTTCCTGCGCCTGCGGCGACAGCTTCCACTGAATCGAAGAAAGCACGTCGTACGACGCAAAAAGGCCCGCTCCTGGACGGAGCGGGCCTTTTCAGTCGCGCCCGGGCGGTCGGGCGCGTGGTAGGGGGCGGGTTCCGGGCTGCTCAGACGCCGTAGTCGGCGTAGCCGTCGACGAGCGACACCGTGGCTGCCGGGATGCGGACCTCGGCGGCGGTGAGGTCGACGGTCTGGGCGGGGTCGGTGCCGACCGGGGACGCCGTACGCGGCCGGGGGAGCATGGCCGCAGGCATCATGCGGGCGTCCGCAACGAGCTCGGCGAGTCCGTCGACGTCGACGGGGGTCATCAGTGCTCCGTGGGGGGCTAGGGGCCTCAGGCGCGCCCACGCTATGGGGCTACTCCTGGGTAGCAAAGCCTTACCGCACGGTAACTTCTCCGGTCGTTCCGCTAGCGTGCGCGCCGTGCGTATCGCCGTGACCGGATCCATCGCGACCGACCATCTGATGACATTCCCCGGCAGGTTCGCGGAGCAGCTCCTGCCCGACCAGCTCGCGCACCTGTCGGTGTCGTTCCTCGTCGACGACCTCGAGGTACGCCGGGGCGGCGTCGCCGCCAACATCGCCTACGGCCTGGGTGTGCTCGGCCTCGAGCCGCTCCTGGTCGGCGCGGTCGGCGACGACTTCGCCGACTACCGGTCCTGGCTCGACCGGCACGGTGTCGACACCAGTGGCGTGCGCGTGTCGGAGTCGCGCCACACCGCGCGCTTTGTGTGCACGACCGACACCGACAACAACCAGATCGCGTCGTTCTACCCGGGCGCGATGAGCGAGGCGCGCGAGATCGAGCTCGCAACGCTGGGCCTGATCGACCTCGTCGTCGTCAGCCCCAACGACCCGGCCGCGATGCTGCGGCACACCGAGGAGTGCCGGCAGCGGGGTCTCGCGTTCGTCGCCGACCCGTCACAGCAGTTGTCCTCGCTCGACGGCGAGCAGGTCCGGGCGCTGGTCGACGGCGCCGAGATCCTGCTGACCAACGCCTACGAGGCGGCGCTCACCGAGCGCAAGACCGGCTGGTCCGCCGCAGAGGTGCTGGGCCGGGTGGGCCTGCGGGTCACCACGCACGGCGCCGAAGGCACCGTCCTCGAGCAGCCCGGCACGGAGCCGTTGCGGGTCGCCGTCGTGGCCGCGACCAGCGTGGCCGACCCGACCGGCGGCGGGGACGCCTTCCGGGCCGGGTTCCTGGCCGCGCGTGCGTGGGGCCTGCCGCTGGAGCGCTCGGCCCAGGTCGGCAGCCTGCTGGCGACGCTGTGCCTGGAGACGACCGGCCCCCAGGAGTACGCGCTCGACGCTGACAAGGCAGTCGGGCGGCTCGCCACGGCCTACGGCGACGAGGCCGCCGCCGAGGTCGCGCCCCACCTGCCGAGCTGATCAGCGGGCGCGGCGGACCAGATAGACGGTCCCGATCGGCGCCGGGCGTTCGCCGAGGTAGTCGTGACCGCGCATCCGGCACCAGGCCGGCACGTCGGCTGCCGCGGCCGGATCGTCGGAGAGCACTTCGACGACGTCCCCGACACCGACGTCGCCGATCCGCCGGGCCAGCTCGATGACCGGCAGCGGGCAGCGCTGGCCGAGCGCGTCGATCGACAGCGCCGGCCCGGTCATGGCGACACAGTCATCGCGGCCCGGTCACAGTGACTCGGCGCCGGCGGTCCGGCGGAGGTCGGCCACGACCGGCGGCAGCACGTCGAGGAACCGGTCGATGTCGGCCTGGGTCACGCCGGCGTGCAGCGACACCCGGACGTTGCCGTGCGTCAGCACCCCCATCGCCTCGAGCACATGCGACGGGGTGAGCGCCGACGACGAGCACGAGGAGCCGCTCGACACGGCGAACCCGGCCCGGTCGAGTGCGGTGAGCAGCGCTTCACCGGCGACGTAGAGGCAGGAGAACGCGACCAGATGGGGGAGCCGCCCGCCGGGCTCGTCGGGCCCCAGCACCTCGACGTCGGGGACCCGCTGGGCGACCTCGGCACGGAGCCGGGTCGTGAGCTCGGCGACGCGCCGGGCCTCGGCCGAGCGCTCCTGCTCGGCGGCCTCGAGCGACGCGGCGGCGGCAAGCACGAGCGGCAGGGACACCGGCCCGGCGCCGCGGCCCGACTCGTGCTCGTCCTCCGGCCAGGGCGAACGCCACCGAGTGCCGGTGCGTACGACGAGCACGCCGACACCGGCCGGCCCGCCCCACTTGCGGGCGCTGGCGGTGAGCAGGTCCCAGCCACGGGGCAGCGGCGTGCGGCCGATCGACTGGGCGGCGTCGACGTGCAGCGGGACCCCGCGCTCCCGGCAGAGCGCGGCGACCTCCTCGACGGGCTGGATCGTGCCGACCTCGTGGTTGGCCGACTGCAGCGACGCGAGTGCGGTCGCGGCACCGAGGGGGCTGTCCGGGTCCAGCGCCGCCCGGT
>JAVEEE010000413.1 GCA_030840615.1 Frankiaceae bacterium
GGCCGTGACACGCTGCCGGCGGCCACCCGAGCCGAGCTCCGGCGGGTGCTGCCGAAAGGCGGCACGGTCGACCTGGTCGGCAGCGTCGACGTGACCGGGGACGGCGTACGGGCGGCGGTGCGCGGGCTCGGCTACAAGGTGCGACGTTACGGCGGCGCGACCCCGGCGGCGGTGGCTCGCACGATCGCGCGCCGGCTCGCCGCGACGACGACGGTGACCGCGGTCTTCGAGGTGAGCCAACGCGACCCCGCAGCCGCCTGGGCGGCGTCTCCGGCCGCTGCCGCAGCCCACGGCGTCATCCTTCTCACCGACGGCGCTCGTCAGTCAGCAGAGACCGCCGGCTGGCTCGCGCAGCACCCGGAGGTGAAGACCCGCTACGCCGTGGGCGCCGCTGCGGCCAAGGCCGATCCCGCTGCGACGCCCGTCGTCGGCCCGGATGCTGCAGGCACCGCGACCGCGGTCGCACGGAAGTTCTTCGCACAGCCGAGCCGCGCCGCGGTCGTCGGCCGCGGTTCGGGGTTGGCCGGCCTGGTGGCCGCGGCCCGGCTGGGCCAGACCCGCGGGCCGCTGCTGGTGGCATATCCGGCTACATTGCCGGCCGGCGCGGCGAGCTACGTCGCCGACAAGCACGGGTCGCTGCGCCGTGTCGATCTCGTCGGCGGCCGGCTGCCCTACGACGCGGTTGAGTCCGGGCTCCAGCGGGCGCTGCTGCGCTGACGTGCCAGCGGTGGGTCAGGGCGCTTCACGTCCCCGGTGTGCTGCTCAGCTGTGTTGGGCGGGGACGGCGCCGAGGCGACCGGCCTGGAAGTCCTCGAAGGCCTGGAGCACCTCGGCTTTCGTGTTCATGACGAACGGGCCGCCCCACGCGACCGGCTCGCGGATGGGCCGTCCACCCAGGAGCAGCACCTCGAAGGCCGGATGCCGGCTCTCCTGACTCGACGCTGCTGCCATCGTGACCGCATCGCCGCCGCCGGCAGTGCCGGCCGAACGAGCAGAGCCGAACACGACGAGCTGACCGGTGCGGACCGGGCGACGTTCGGCGCCGGCGTAACCGTCGCCGGACAGGACGTAGGCAAGCGCATTGAAGTCCGGCCGCCAGGGCAGCTCGAGCGTCGCGCCCGGGGAGACGGTCGCGTGCAGCATCGTCATCGGTGTGTAGGTCGAGCCCGGGCCGGTGTGACCTGCGACGTCACCGGCGATGACACGAACCAGGGAGCCCGCGTCGGATGAAGCGAGCAGTCCGACGCTGCCGCCGCGCAGGTCCTGATAGCGCGGAGCGACCCACTTCTGCTCACGCGGAAGGTTGACCCACAGCTGCACGCCGTGGAACAGGCCACCGGACATCACCAGTGACTCGGGAGGCTTCTCGATGTGCAGGATCCCCTTGCCGGCCGTCATCCACTGAGTGTCGCCGTTGGTGATGAGGCCACCGCCACCGTTGGAGTCCTGGTGCTCGAAGGTGCCGTCGACCAGGTAGGTCACCGTCTCGAAGCCACGGTGCGGGTGCCACGCAGTGCCCTTCGGCTCGCCTGGCGCGTAGTCGACTTCACCCATCTGGTCGAGGTGCACGAACGGGTCGAGGTCGCTGAGGTCGACGCCCGCGAACGCGCGGCGCACCGGGAACCCTTCGCCCTCGAAACCGCTGGGCGCGGTGGTGACCGATCGGACCGAACGCTGGTCCGACGTCGGCTCGAGAGCCGGGATGCGCTCGAGGGTGGCGACGTCGTCGACTGTGATAGCGGGCATGGCAACCTCCTGCGTCGTTCAAGGTAGTTGCCGCGTCAACTATTCCGCTCGGTCAGGCCCCGCGAGCCGCGGCTTTCAGCTCCTCGATGTCGAGCTTGGTCATTCCGAGCATCGCCTTCATCGCCCGCTGTGCGCCCTCCGGGTCCGGGTCACCGAGCACCTCTTCCAGCCCGGCCGGGACGATCTGCCAGGACAGGCCGTAGCGGTCCTTCAGCCAGCCGCACTGACCGGGCTCGCCGCCCTCCGACAGCCGACTCCAGAACTCGTCCACCTCGTCCTGGGTCTCGCAGCGCACCTGGAACGAGACGGCCTCGGTGAACCTGAACTCGGGGCCGCCGTTGAGGGCGACGTACTCCTGGCCGTCGAGCTCGAAGTTCACGGTCATCACCGTCCCTGCCGGGCGAGGGCCTGCTTCGCCGTAGCGACTGATGTCGGTGATCCGCGAGTTCTTGAAGATGGACACGTAGAAGTTCGCTGCGTCTTCGCCCTCGGTGTCGAACCAGAGCCAGGGGGTGATCTTCGTCATGGCGTTGCCTCTCGAGTCTCGTCGACCGACTCGACACTTTCGGTCGAGCCGCCTACTTCGTACGACGGTCGAAAGGCTGCAAACTCATCGCCGTGGGAGCGGCGCGGGCTTGGCGCGGGCGGGAGTGCAGATGCAGCTACGACACAGCCGGCCTGCGATCGTCGCGGTGCAGAAGCGGGTGGCGATCGCGTCGTGGCGGAGCAGTCCGTGTCCGCACGGGCAGGCCGAGAGCAACGTCGTCGCTTGCGCGGTCACCGGACCGGTCATGCCGTCTGTTCCGGTGACGCGGAGGCCCACCGGCGCCAGGTCGTCGCTGCCAGCGTCACCCGGCGGTTGCACTCCGGGCATGGCGCCGACAACAGCCGCTTGGCCGCAGACCAGTAGGTGAACGACTGCGCGGGAATCGGGCCTCGGCAGAACGCACAGGGGACCCAGCCGACCTCGGTTGCCTGAAGGTCCTGTTCCCGCATGGTCACGCCTCACGCCGAAGGGACGAGCGGCGTGGGAGCACAAGGTCCGGACCGGTCCATGCGCGCTAGGTAGGGCCAAGTGTGGCACGGAGTGCGGGCAAAAGTCATCGGTCAGCTAATGCCGCCGCGCTAGTGCGCTCCGCGCTGGGTCAAGGTGGACTGGACGTCACCGGCCTGCTCCGACACTCGCTCACCGGACTCATCCCGTGGCCCGGGGACGTTGCGGAACCGGAACGGCTCCGCCGGCCGGCCGGGCTGGATGTACCAGCACTGGCCACCCTCACCGCTCGTGATCGCGGCCATGAACGCATCGACGACGCGATCGACCGCCAGCAGCGGCACCCCGATGCTGTCCAGCGCCTCGCGAGCCTCCGCGCTGACGATGTTGGTGTCGGCGAAGCCGGGGCAGATCGCGTTGACGTGGACGCCCTTGCCGGCGTAGCCGGCACCGACCGCGCGGACCAGCCCGACCACGCCGTGCTTGTTGGCGCCGTAGAACGGGTCGAACGGAGTCGCGGTGAGACCGGCCAGGCTCGCGGTCGCGACGATCTGGCCACCCCGGTCCTGCATCGCGGCAAGCGCCGCCTGCATGCCGAAGCACACCCCGTCGAGGTTGACGCTCATGGCCAGCCGGTAGCGGCCCAGGTCGAAGTCCTCGCCGATGCCGACACCGGTCGCGATCCCCGCATTGAGGAACGTGACGTCCAAGCGTCCATATGCCGCGACGGCTTGCTCGACTGCCGCGACGTTCTCGTCGTACGACGTCACGTCGCAGGGCACGAACATGCCGTCGACGTCCTTCGCAATGATCTCGCCGTGGTCGCTGTCGATGTCGCTGACGACGACCTTCGCGCCAAGACCGGCGAGACGGCGAGCAACTCCCGCGCCGAATCCGTTGGCGCCGCCGGTGATCCATGCGACCTTGCCGTCAAAGCGTTGCTCTGCCACCGGAAGTCTCCTAGCCGAAGATCTGCTTGCTGATCGATCGAGCCCACGGGCGCGTGAGCTCGACCAACCGGTTGGTCCTGTCGTCGCCGAGGTGGTCGTAAGGCGCTGCTGCGGCGATGTCGGTCTGCGCCTCGATGCCCTCGCGCTGGCGAGCGCCCGCGTCAGTGAACGCGTTGTCGGCGTCGAACAGCCCCTTGTCGCGCAGCGTCTGCTTGGTCTTCTCCCACTCCTCCACGGAGTAGCCCCGGGTGTCGCGCATGAGGTCCTCCGGCAAGCCTTTGCCGAGAGCCATG